>CBDUSG010000088.1:0-8846 GCA_965369575.1 uncultured bacterium
CATAGAAATACGGGGACACAGCCCACATTTTCTAATAACGTAAAATAAGGAAAGCTTAGCAGTTCCCCCCCACACACACAAATCCCCCGCAGCCTCTGCACCGCGGGGGATTTTTGATTTCCGCTATTTCCTCTTCGCCTACACGACTGAATATTTCGGGCCGCCGCCGCCTTCGGGCGGGTTCCACGTGATGTTGTTGTAGGGGCATTTGACGTCGCATGTCTTGCAGTGGACGCAATTCGACGGGTTCAGCTTGAGGCTGGTCTTGCCGCTGGCCTCGTCGACCTCTTCTTCGTAGACGAATGCCAGGCAGAACTTCACGCATGAGCGGTTGTATTTCTTCTTGCACTCGTCTTCGTTGTCGCAGTATTCGCGGTTGCCGAGCTTGAGGTGGCACGGCTGCTGCTCTTCATGGACGGTGCCGGAGTGGAACACGTCGGTCAGCTTGTCGAACGTGAGCGTCCCGTCGAAATTGATCTTGTTCACGTCTTCGGGATTCCTGCCGTCGTAATACTCGCCGATGGTGACCGTCGCCTTGTAGTCTTCGCCGGATTTCATCGGATCGATCAGGCCGCGGCCGCCGGTGATGAACTGTATGCCCGCGTGGAATATGCCGGCGAAGCGCCCGCCGTGGAATCCCTGGTGGAAGTTGCGGCATTTCCACATTTCTTTTTTGATGTAGCTGTCTTTGACTGCCTGCTCGTATTTGCCGAGCTGCGCGGCCGAGTTGTCGTCGTTCAGCAGCGCCTCGAATATGGTCTCGGCGGCGAGCATGCCCGACTTCATCGCGAGGTGTATCCCCTTGATGCGCATCGCGTTAAAGAGAGCGGCCGAGTCGCCGACGATGACGCATCCGTCGACGGCGAGCTTTGGCATCGAGTACCACCCGCCGACGGGCACGGTCTTGGCGCCGTACTGCATTATCTCGGCGCCCTCGAGCAACTTTCTGATCATCGGGTGCGACTTGAACAGTTGGAAATACCTGTGCGGATCGACCTGCGGGTCGCGCGAGTCGAGGCCGGTCATCAGGCCGATCGATGCGAGGTTGTCCTTCATGCTGTAGATGAAGCCGCCGCCGTAGGTCTTCGTGTCGTGCGGGTAGCCCATCGTGTGTATGACGTGGCCGGGCTTGAGCTTGCCGTCGGCCAGCTTCCATACTTCCTTGACGCCGGTGACGTACGTCTGCGGGTGGCGGCCCTCGTCGAGCTTGAATTTGTCGATTAATTGCTGCGTGAGCGTGCCGCGCGGGCCCTCGCCGAGCACGACGACCTTGGCGAGCAGATCGTAGCCGGCCTCGAAGTTCGACTTCGGGTTGCCCTCCTGGTCGAGGCCCTGGTCGCCGGTCCTGACGCCCGTCACTTTGTCGCCGTCGTAGAGCAGCTCGACGCCGGGGAAGCCGGCGAACACGTCGACGCCCGCGTCCTCGAGCTGTCCGCCCATCCATTTGGTGAACTTCGAGAGCGAGACGGTGTAAAGGCCGTGGTTGTTGAGCGGCGGCGGAGTGATCGGCGCCCTCAGCCTGCCGGTTTGCGTGAGCAGCAGCACGTCTTCCGACTCGATCCTGTACTCGACCGCGCCGCAGCTGTCGTCGAAATCGGGGAAAAGCTCCAATATGGTCTTCTTGTCGATGACCGCCCCGGAAAAGCCGTGGAGCCCGATCTCCTGGGCCTTCTCGATGAGCATGACCATGAGTTCGTCGTCGAACTTTTCGCCTTCTTTCTTGCCGCTTTCGATGTCCTCGTTGTGCTGGCTGATGAGCCTCATCAGGTGAAGCGCACCGGCCAGATTCGCCGGGCCTCCACCCACGAATAACACATCGACTTCCATGCTTTCGCGTTCAACCGTCATGTTTGTTCTCCTGTAAATTTGCTCGATTCACGGCCGCTATCGCCACGGCCCGCTTAAAACTTTTAGCGTCCGAACGTCGGCGCCGGCGGGGGGGGCAGAGCCCTTGTGGGGGGCGAGACGCCCCCCACACCCCTCCGTGAGATGCTTCGCATCTCTCCGTCGGCAGGCGGCGAATCGCCGCTGACGGCGGATACTTCGTATCCTTGCGTTACCTATGTTTGAGTCGCATGGAACAGGCTCTCACTGAAACTGACTCGGCAGGACCGGTCATGAAACGTTCTTTAAAAGAAGAGATGCGCAGCATCTCATGTCTGCGGCGACTCGCCGCTGCGGAGCATCTCATGTCAGCGGCCACTGGCCGCTCTCATGTCGGGGTGTGGGGGGGAACTTGCCCCCCACGAGGCGATGCGCCGGCATCCAAACCACTGTTATTATAGAGGTTTGCGACGGCCCTTGTCAAGCGAACAGAGGGCTGAATATGATATACTATCTCGGGCTGTCGGGAGCGCTTGCGCCTGACAAGAATCGCAGGGAGGTGAGGCGCCCGCCGGCCACCCGGGGGGCGGCACAAGGCATGGCGAAGCCGAAGATAATCTGCTGGGACCTCGACGAAACGCTCGGCTTTTTCCGGGATATCGTCTCGGCAAGAAGCAAACAGGAGTTTCCCGACTCCGAGGACTCCTACGTTCTCCGCACCGACATCATCAAGACTCTCAACCGAATGATGGACGACGGGTATCGCCACGTCGTCACCAGCTCTGCCAAACTGCATTACACCGAGGGAATCATTCAGGCCGTGTGTCTCGACGCGTATTTCGATTACCTTTTCGGCCGCCGCGACGTCACCGACGGCATCTGGGGCAAGAAATACGTGCCCGCCGCCAATTTTTTCGGATTGAGCGCGGACGAGGCCCGTTCCAATATGCTTACAATCGCGAATTTGGCTTCCGACGAGCCTATCGATCTCGACATAGTCTTCATCCACGACGAAAGACCGCTGGAAGAAAGCGCCTCTGTGTACGAAACGTTGGCCGAGGCCCTCTGGACGACGGGCGAGGACAACTTCAGGCGCGGCTTCGACACCCTCTTCGAGACCGGAGCGCGAACCGCGTGCCTCGACAAGGAGTTCGATTTCACGCTCGTCTCGACCACGGCGGCGCCGGGCATCCGCGTGGATATGGGTTACAAGAACTCGCCTTGCACCGAGGGGCTGAAGGTGCCGATCATCCAGAACATTCGCGCGACGTGACCCTTCGCGCAGCGCATTTGTCCATCCGGCCGAGCCGCGGCGGCCGCACACGAAACCACAAGTTTTTCCTCCCTTTTTGAGTCTTTTGCGCTTTTCATGCGTTTGAACCTGGCAGAGGCAATGCTCACGATATTTGCCAATGCAACGCCGGACAACGAAAGAAGGGATCAGAACCATGAAGAAGCTTCCCGATATTTTGATGATGTTGGCGCTGATTACGCTGTGCCTGCTCGCGGCGACTCAACTTACGGCGGCGGATGATCCGGCGCCGAGGACCGCGCTTGTCAAGGTGGACGAAGGCAACATCCAGGCCAGGCTCGACGAAAAAGGCGTTAGACTGGCTATCCCCATCGAGTGGCAGACGCGGATGCTCGAGTGGGCGCGCATCGAGACCGATATAGTCGACCTCAAGGGAGAACGCCTCAGCGGGAAATCGGCCAACGTCTTCGCATTTCGCAAGCGACAGACCTACAGGACCATGCTGACGCCGGCGCCCGATCTGAAGAACCTGTCGCTCTATTGCATACAATACAGAGTCACGCTCGCGGACGGAAGCAGGATCGAGGGAAGAAGGAGCCTTGCCGAGTCGGTGGGCGCCCTCGAGACGCGGCTCATCGGCTCGACCGAATTCATGGCGGGCAGCAACCCGACGCTGCGCCTGGTGGCCCTGAACCATTCCACCGGCAAGCCCGTCCCCGGCGCCTCCGTCACTTTTACAATTTCCGACGGAGAGAAAAAAAGCGTTCTCTACAGGGGAAAGACCGACGGCAGGGGCACCGTCGACGCGACGTTCAGGATTCCGGAAGACCTGGCGGGCCGGCACACGCTCGTCGTCAAGGTGCGCTCGCCGCTGGGCGACGATCTGATCGAGAGCCAGATCACGATAAGGAAAGACCACAAAATCCTGCTCACGACCGACAAGCCTCTGTATCAGCCGGGGCAGACGATCCACATCCGCAGCCTGTCGCTTTCGGCGGCGACCCTCGAGCCCGCCTCGGAGGCGGACGCGACGATCGAGGTGCAGGACGCCAAGGGGAACAAGGTGTTCAAGCGCGCGACGAAGACCGACCGCTTCGGCATCGCCGCGGCGGATTTCGTGCTTGCAGACGAGGTCAACGCCGGCCTTTACAAGGTGCGCGTCATTCTCGGCGAGACGACCGTCGAGAAAGACGTGACCGTCAAGCGCTACGTTCTTCCGAAATTCAAGATAAGCCTGACGACGGATAAGGACTATTACCTGCCGGGCGAGACGATGCGCGGAGAAGCGCAGGTCGACTACTTTTTCGGCAAGCCCGTCACCGACGGCGTCGTCATCATCAAGCTTTCGAAGTTCGACGTGAGTTTTTCCGAGTTCGCCCGCATCGAGGGAAAGACGGACGCCTCGGGCCATTATTCGTTCGAGGCAAAGCTGCCTTCGCATTTCGTCGGCCAGCCGCTCCAGCAGGGCAAGGCTTTCGTCAAGGTGGACGTTCGGGTCGTCGACGCCGCCGACCATAAGCAGGAAATAACGCGCAACGTCAGCATCGCATCCGACCCTCTGGCCGTCGTGGCCGTTCCCGAGAGCGGGACGATCGTGCCCGGCATCGAGAACATCATCTATATCATGGCGACCTACCCCGACGGCACGCCCGCGCGCGCGGACATCGAGGTTCACATGGGCCCGACAGTCCCGTCCATCGCGGGATTGAGAACCGACGCGCTGGGTATCACGAGCATCACGGTTACGCCCGAGGGCGACAGCCTCGGCCTGACGATCACGGCCCGCGACGATCGCGGCGCACGCACGACCAAAAGGTTCACGCTGCGGGCCAGGCCCGCCGAGCACCATCTTCTCCTGCGCACAGACCAGGCGCTGTATAAGGTGGGCGACACGATCGGCGCGACTGTCTTCGCAACGCGGGCGAAGGGAAACGTGTACATCGACATCATCAAGAACGGGCAGACCGTGCTGACGCGCTCGGTCGAACTCGTGGACGGCCGCGCAGAACTGCAGGTGGCGCTCTCGCCCGACCTTTCCGGAAGCATCCAGATGAACGCGTACCAGATAACACCGACTTCCGACATCATTCGCGACTCGCGGCTGCTGTACGTCAATCCCGCGAACGATCTAACCATCGACGTCAAGCTCGACAGGGAGACCTATCGGCCCGGCGAGGACGCGAACATCCATTTCACCGTGCGCGACAAGAGCGGGCATCCGGTGCTCGCGGCTCTCGGCGTCAGCATAGTCGACGAGAGCGTATTCGCGCTGCAGGAGATGCAGCCGGGCCTCGAGAAGATTTATTTCACGCTCGAAAAAGAGTTGATGAAGCCGCGCTACGAGATTCACGGCTACACGATGGACACGATCATCATCGAGGAGGCCGACGTCATCGAGGAAATAAACCGACGCCGCAAGGCCGCGCGCGTGCTGCTTTCCTCGGTCGAGACGTTCTGGGAGCCGTCGATCAACGTCAACACTTACGACGACAAGAGAACGGCCTTCTCCGCCGAGCTCGAGGCGATCATGCGCGAGAAGGCCGAGAAGATAGAAAAGGCGCTCAAGCGGTTCCACAAGCGGCATGACAGGTTCCTGAACGCCGATGAGACTCTGATCGCGCTCGTCGACGAGCGTCTGCTGAAGGCCAAGCACGCGACCGACCCGTGGGGCAACCCGTACCGCGTCGGCAATGCGAATTTCGTGTGGAACGATTACCTGACGTTCCAGCTCGCGAGCAGCGGACCCGACGAGACCGCCGGCACCCGCGACGACGTGACGATCCAGCACCAGCCTTCCAGGCAGGAGCGACGCTGGTTCGGGGCCGTGATGGACATGGTCGAAGAGGGCGTCATGGCGCCGATGGGAATGAAGGTCGCCAAATCGATGATCGCCGAGAACGAGCGGTTCAACGGAGACGATGTGTCCGCCGGCGCGCCCGCGGACAAGAAGCAGGTGCGCATCCGCAAGTATTTCCCCGAAACGCTGTTCTTCAACCCGGCCCTCATCACCGATCCGTACGGCAGCGCCACGCTGTCGATCAAGATGGCCGACTCGATCACGACTTGGCGGATGGCGAGCATGGCGTCCTCTCTCGGCGGCGCGCTCGGTAGCACGTCGACGCCGATCCGCGTGTTCCAGGATTTCTTCATCGACATCGATCTGCCGGTCGCGCTCACGCAGAACGACCGCATATCGATCCCGATCGCGGTATACAACTATCTGCCCGGCTCACAGCGGATCAGGCTCGAGATAACGAAGGACGACTGGTTCGAGCTTGCGGACGAGGCCGTCAAGCAGCTCACGCTCGAGCAGGACGAGGTCTCGGTCGTCTACTTCACGATCATCGCAAAAAAGGTCGGCTGGCACAGCCTGACCGTGCACGGGCTCGGCAGCGAGATGAGCGATGCGATCAAGCGGCAGATTCTCGTCACGCCCGACGGCAAGGAGTTCCTCGTCAACCACAACGATCGCCTCGAGGGTCCGGTCGACAAGACGATCACGATCCCGCAGCATGCGATCGAGGATGCGAGCACGATTTTCGTGAAAATCTATCCCGGCATGTTCAGCCAGATCGTCGAGGGGCTCGACAGCATCCTTCGCATGCCGTTCGGCTGCTTCGAGCAGACGTCCTCGACAACGTACCCGAACATACTCGTGGTCGACTACATGAAGCAGACCAAGCTGATTTCGCCCGAGATTCAGATGAAGGCCGAGGGCCTCATCAACACGGGCTACCAGCGCCTGCTCAGCTTCGAGGTCGACGGCGGCGGATTCGAGTGGTTCGGCAATCCGCCCGCGAACCAGATTCTGACGGCCTACGGCCTGATGGAATTCAATGACATGGCGAAGGTGCACGAGGTCGACCCAGCCGTCATATCGCGCACGCAGCGGTGGCTGCTCTCGAAACAGCAGAGCGACGGCAGTTGGGCGCCGGATCAGTCGTTCCTGCATCAGGAGAGCTGGGGCCGCATCCAGAACAGCAACCTGCCCGTGACCGCATACGTCGCATGGGCGCTGCTCGAGACCGGCTACGAAGGCGCCGAGACGCACAAGGCGATCGGCTACATCAAGGCGCACCTCGGCGAGGCGAAAGACCCGTATGTCCTGGCTCTGTGCGCAAACGCGCTCGTGATCGCCGACCGCACGGACGACTCGGCGCTGCGGACGCTCGACGGGATGAAGGTCGAGGAAAACGGCGCTGTCCATTGGGGAACGAAGCTGAACACGATGACCTACTCGCACGGCAACAGCGCCGAGATCGAGACGACCGCGCTGGCCGCGATCGCGTTCCTGCAGTCGGGCCGCTACCCCGGCCTCTCGGACAAGGTGATGACCTACCTCATCCGCTCGAAAGACGCTCACGGCACGTGGCACTCGACGCAGGCGACCGTGCTCGCGCTCAAGGCGATGATCGTAGCGCTCGGCAGCTCGACCGAGGAAGTCGACGGCTCGATCAAGATCGAGATCAACGGCGAGACCGTCTCGACCGTTAAGATCACTCCCGCCGACAGCGACGTCATGCGCCTGATCGACCTGAAGCAGCACGTGCGCAAAGGCGCCAACAACGTGAGGCTGAGCTTCGAGGGCGAAGGAAGCATGCTGTACCAGATCGTCGGCCGCTACTACCTGCCGTGGGGAGCCGACAGGCCCGCCGCGCACGAGCCGATGACGATCGACGTCGAGTACGACAAGACCCGGCTCGAAAAAGACGACCTCGTGACCGTCGGCGTGCGCATCACCAACAACCGGCCCGCGACCGCCAACATGGTCATGGTCGACCTCGGCGTGCCGCCGGGATTCGCCGTCCAGCCCGACGGCCTCGAGGCGCTCGTCGAGAACAAAACCATCGAAAAATACACGCTCACCGGCCGGCAGATCATCATCTACCTGCGCAAGATCGACGCGAACGCGAGCCTGAGCTTCACATATCAGCTCAAGGCCAAGTTCCCGATCAAGGCGAAAACACCAACCTCACGCGTGTACGAATACTACGATCCCTCCGTCGAAGACTTCGCCGAGCCGATACTGCTCGAGATCAGCTGACCGGCGAGTCGCCGGTGACGTAGACAACCGACAGCTTCCGCGCCGAGGCGGACACAAAACGAGCGGGATGGACCGGAGACGGCCTATCCCGCTCGGTGGTTTATGCGGTGAAGAATGAGCCTTCTTACCACATTTCCTATGATATCATTTAGACGCCTTTCTTCTAATGACCTTTTTCTTTGTAGCCTTTTTCTTTGTAGCCTTTTTCTTTGCAACTTTCTTTTTTGCAACTTTCTTCTTTGTTGCAGCTGTCCGTGAACTCATTTGGGCGCTAGATGGGTCGGATAAAAGAGAGGCCTGTTCGATAACCCGAGGTATTTCGACCTCTCCCTCTATTTTACTAATGGTATCCTTTACCCAACCTTCTGGGGCACCAAGCTTCGTGACACTCCTGAGAATAAGTGAACGCGGTGCTCCTTTTCTAATATAGTCACGAATCATTGCGTCTGCTTCATCGGCCGAAATCAATCTACTAGCATCCGCCCGTTCGGGGCGTGGTCTTGCTCGGCGCATGCTCATCTCTTTACGCAACAATTCGACATCTTCTCGGAGAGCCAATAGTTCTTTTTCTTCTTCTGTGACTGTTGCTCCTGCTTTCCCATTCTTAATTTTGAGGAATGCCGACGGAACCGATTGGGTGGGAGCATCAAGAACTTCTCTGATTGAAGAGCTAATCTTGTCTTTAAGCAAGTCCCCCCAATTTGGAGCATTCTTGTCGTATTCAAT
>CBDUSG010000089.1:0-8831 GCA_965369575.1 uncultured bacterium
GGGGCGGTCTCCTGGAGCGTGTCCGGAGAGATGCTTTTCGGTCCCAATCTTACCGGTCCAGTTGTTCCCGTGCCTCATCCCATGTCGCTCTCACATGGTCATCAGGAATAGGGATACGAAGTATCCCCTGTCGGGGTGTGGGGGGCAACTTGCCCCCCACAAGGCGACTCGCCGCTATTCGATGGGGCAGTGCAGGTTTTCCTTGACGGCGAAGAGCCTCATGCCGTTGAAAATCACGAGGAGCGACGCGCCCATGTCTGCGAAGACCGCCATCCACAGCGTTGCAAAGCCGGGGATCGCGAGCGCGAGAAACACGATCTTTATCAATACCGAGAAAGTGATGTTCTGCTTGATGATGGCGAGCGTCTTTCGGCTCAGGCATATCGCGAACGGCAGCCTCAGCAGATTGTCGGCCATGAGCACGACGTCGGCCGTCTCGAGCGCGGTATCCGTTCCTGCGCCGCCCATGGCGATCCCGATCGTCGAGGCCGCCATCGCGGGCGCGTCGTTGACGCCGTCGCCGACCATCGCGACCTGACCGTGCTCTTTCACGAGATCGTGCACGGTGTCGACTTTGTCCTGCGGCAGCAGCTCGGCGCGGAAGTCGATGCCGAGCCTGTCCGCTATCGCCTCGGCGGTGCCTTTATGGTCGCCGGTCAGCATAATCATCTTGTCGACGCCGATCTCGCGCAGGAGCTTCAGCGCCCGGGGCGAGTCCTTGCGCACGGCGTCGATGAGCACGATGATGCCGAGCGGGCTCTTATCGGAGCCGATGAGCACGACCGTCTGCGACTGCTTTTCTATCTCTTCCATCCGCTCGTCGAGTTCGGGCGTGCAAAAGCGCATCTCCTCGAACATCCTGTGGCTGCCGACGTAGTAGGTCTGCCCGTCCACGACCGCGTGCGCGCCCTTGCCCGGGATCGCCTGGAACGACTCGATCTGACGCATGGGGATGCCCAGGCGGCATGCCTCCTCGACGATCGAGCGGCCGAGATGATGCTCGGAGTGGGCCTCGACGGCCGCGGCGATGCCGAGGACATCCTCGGGAGTCGCGTGATTGAGCGGGATGATCTCCTTGACGCACGGGTGCCCGATCGTCAGCGTGCCGGTCTTGTCGAAGGCGATGGCGTTCAGCGCGCCCGCGCGCTCGAGGTACACGCCCCCCTTTATGAGAACGCCGTGTCGCGCCGCGCTTGCCAGCGCCGAGGCTATCGAGACCGGCGTCGAGATCACGAGCGCGCAGGGGCACGAGATGACCAGCAGCACGAGCCCGCGGTAGAGCCATTGTGCGAACGGCTGGCCGAACGCGAGCGGCGGTATGATAACGACGGCCGCGGCGAGCGCGAGCACCGCGGGTGTGTAATATTTGGCGAACTTGTCGACGAAGGTCTGCATCGGCGCCTTCTGCGCCTGCGCGTCTTCGACCATGTGGATTATGCGGGCCAGCGTAGTGTCGTCGGCCCGATGCGTTGCACGCACCTCGAGCGAGCCGTCGCCGTTCATGGTTCCGGCGAATACGTCGTCGCCGCGCTTTTTCGACACGGGCGCGGACTCGCCCGTTATCGGAGCCTGATTTATCGAGCTCGAGCCCCTCACGACCTCGCCGTCGAGCGGGACCTTGTCGCCCGGACGCACGATGAATATCTCGTCGAGCTGTACTTCGCTCACGGGAACGGCGACGTCCTTGCCGTCGCGCCGCACGAGCGCCTCATCGGGCGCCAACTGCATCAGCGATTGTATCGCGTTGCGAGCCCTGTCCATGCTGCGCATCTCGAGGTATTGCGCCATTGAAAACAGGAACACGACCGTTGCGCCCTCGAGCCACTCGCCGATGGCGGCTGCGCCGACGATTGCGACGCTCATCAGGAAATTCATATCGAGCGTGAGATTCCGTATCGCGAACAGACCCTTTCTGAATATGTGAAGCCCGCCGGTCACCATGCCGGCGAGATAGAAGGCTATGGCGACCGGCCTGGGATATCCGAGCGAGGCCAGCGCAAAGCCCGCCAATATCAGGGCGCCCGATGCGACGGTGAACATGAGCAGCGTCCTGCCGTGCGGTGCATCGGTCTCGGCGGCGTCCCCGGCCAGTTGCGCCTTCATGCCGGTCTCGGCGATCGTCTGCATCAATCGTCCCCGGCTTACCTCGGCCGTGTTATAAGTGACCGTGACCTCGCCGGCGACCAGGTTGAACTCGACTTTCTTCACGCCGTCGAGCTCGCGGAGCTTTTTCTCGATGATCGACGATTCGTCAGGGCAATCCAATCCTTCGACGCGAAACCTGTCGGACGCCTCGCCCGTGGGCCTGCCGGTTTTGTACCCGAGCTTTTGAACCTGGCGCTCGATATCGGCGACGCCGGCGCGCGACTCGTCGAGGCGTACCGTCAGCTTGCCACCGGTGAAATTGACGGCCGTGCTTTCAACGCCGTCCATGGCGGAAACGATCTTCTCGATTTTCTCCGCGCAAGACGGGCAGTCCATCCCATTAACGTTGATCTCGATTTCGGCTGTGGGGCTCTTGCTCATTTCGCTTCTCCGATGGCTTTAGCGCAGGCACGGCGCCATGCCCGCGAGCTGAACTGTTTTCCCATGGACCCGCAAAGAGCGGACTCCGAAGTCTTTCGCTTTCTTTCGTCCGTTGTCCACCAATGGGGCCCTTGCGGGAGCCTTCGCGGGCGCCTTCCCGACCGGTCGGGATTTCAGGCATTCAAGGCCGGCTCCGGTGTCGCTTTCAGTCTGGTGCATTGTAACGTTAGTTTTTGCTCCTTGTCATTCCCGTGAAAACGGGAATCCAGAACGGCCCATGGATTCCCAATCAAGTTGGGAATGACCTGAAATCAACGTTACAGCGTACCGATGTCGTGTCAACCGTATATTGTCGGTCTCAGAGTCCCGATGCTTTCAAGATTGAACAATCCTTCAAGCGTGCCGCCCAAAAAAATGATCGGACTATTATTCTCACATTCTTGGGCGCCCTCGGGCATCCTCCGGCATCCCTCGAACCATCCCTTTTCCGGCTCGGGCAACGTCTAGCAGGGGACCCTCGGGCATCCTCCTCGCGCACCCTCCCCGGGCATCCTCCGGGCAGACGATCTTCTCAGAAAATTATTCCCCGATGTGGCACAGGCCCTCCTCAAGGAGAGTCTCGATGCATTTGTCGTCGAGCGAATAATAGACCATTTTGCCGGCTTTCCGATGCTTCACGAGCTTGAGGTTGCGCAGCACCCTGAGCTGGTGAGAGACAGCGGAAATGCTTGAACCTAATAGGTTTGCGAGGTCACACACGCACAACTCGCTCACTCCGAGGGCCGAGACTATGCGCAGTCTCGTTGGGTCTCCGAGGACCTTGAAAATGTCGGAGAGTTCTTCGATGATTTCGGCTTCCGGCATTCGGGCTCGCACCACGCTCACGCGTTCCTCATCGACAAACTCGGCCTCGCAGATGTCGTGCTCTTTTACCAGGGTCGTCTTGCCGTCCATTCTGGATTCCACGCGCGCGTTCGCGCCGGTTTTTTCGGCCTATGTTGCTGCATCCCGGATGATAGTTGAACGTTTGCTCAAATGTAATTATAGCATAAGATGAGAGCCCTGTCAAGCGGCAAGGGCTGTGGATATATGGAAAACTCTTCGAGTTTCCCACATGCCCACAGCCTCTACTGCTACTACTATCTTATGCTTACGCTCACAAAGACAAAAACAAAAGAAGAAGAGGACATTTCTATCGGGCTAAACTAATGCTTGCTTGCAGAAATAAGCGTAACAATTCTGACCCGGTTTTCTGCGTAGGTGCGAATTTATTCGCACATGTAAGTACTGACAGATACTGTGGATTCCCGCTTTCGCGGGAATGACGCAGTTGGCAGTGAGGACATTTCTATCGGGCCTTGACAAGGGGGTAAGGGCGAGGCAGCCGAAAATCCACCCCACCCGAGCGTTGCCACTTTGCCGCGCCCATGATAGAATCTGTGAAAGCGCTCTCCTTCATGAAAGGCGGTCCCGATTGGCGCCCCGTAACAATTTCGCGCAGGCCAGGAGAATCCTCGTTGTCGTTCTCGCGCTCAACTGGCTCGTCTCCGCCATCAAGATTTTCGTCGGCTATGCGATCAACTCCGTCAGCATGATCGCCGACGGATTCCACTCGCTGCTCGACGGCGCCTCGAACATCATCGGGCTCGTCGGGCTCACGATCGCATCGAAGGAGCGCGACGAGGCGCACCCCTACGGGCACAGGAAATACGAGACGTTCTCCGCCATCGGAATCTCGCTGCTGCTTTTTCTCACGTGCGTCGAGGTGATAGAGCTGGCCGTGCGCCGCTGGCTCTCGCCGAGGCCGATCGAGGTGTCCGCCTTCAGTTTCGGCGTCATGATCGTCACCGTGTGCGTCAACTTTCTCGTGATGCGATACGAGCGCAAGAAGGGGCGGCAGCTCATGAGCGACGTGCTCGTTGCCGATTCGGCCCACACGCGGAGCGACATCTTCGTCTCGTTCTCCGTCATCGCTACGCTCGCGCTGGTCAAGCTCGGCTACCCCCGCGTCGATCTCATTGTCGCCGTCGGAATCGCGGCGGCCATCGGCCGTGCCGGCTTTCAGATCATGAAGCGCAGCTCGGAGGTGCTCTGCGACACGATGGTGCTCGATAAGTCGCGGATCGAGGCCGTGTGCGCGAGCATAGAGGGCGTAAAGAAATGCCACAAGATTCGCACACGCGGGCGCGAGGACGACATCAACATCGATCTTCACATTGTTGTCGACCAGGAAATGCACGTGCACGACGCGCACGAAATATCCCACCTGCTCGAGCAGACCCTCAAGCAGCGAATCCCGGGCGTCACCGACGTCCAGATCCACATCGAGCCGCTGTGAGGGCGGGGAGTCAAACTTCCCAACCGTCGTCCTGATCGACATCGGATCAGGACCGGGCTTTGACCTTTCCTGCAATCACGCTTTCCCGAGGCCGTTCCAATGCCTGAGAGGTATGTTTTTGGCGACGGCGCGGGCTTTTTTTCATCTTTTCCGCCGCTTGACAAAGGGTTTTCGGTTCTGGTAAACTTTGTGGAAGTCTGGCGCTCCGTCGGTGAGAGTGCCAGAGCGTGGAAAGGCAAGAATGATCAAGGAAGCGCCCCTGACCCGGCGTCAGGAAGACATACTGCAAGCTATTGTCATCACTCATATTACGACGGCAGTGGCGGTCGGCTCGCGGACGGTTTCGCAGAGGATGGACTATGCGCTCAGTCCGGCGTCGGTCCGTAATGTGATGGCCGATCTGGAGGAAATGGGATATGTCCGCCGGCCTCACACCTCGGCCGGGCGCGTTCCCACCGAAAGCGGCTACAGGCTCTATGTCGACGACCTGATGGAGGCCAGCGGCGTCGAGCCCGAGCAGCAACTGCTGATAGAGAGGCTGTATCGATCGAGGGTGAAGCGGCTCGGAGAGCTTTTCGAGCTTTCCACGAAACTTCTTTCGATGGCTACGCACTACACGGCCGTCGTGCAGACGCCCGCCGTCCGCATGGAAACGATCAAGCGCGTGCACCTGGTTCCGCTGGGTGAGCGAAAGGCGGTGGCGATAGTCGTGACGCATACGGGCGAGGTAAGAAAGTGCGTTTCGGTCCTGCCCGAGGACACTACCGATCACGAGATCGAACGGGCCGCGGCGCTCGCAAACAGAAAATTGGATTCGTTGACTTTTCCCGAGGCGCGCGAAACGCTGGATTCGCTCGGCGGCGCGGCCTGTCCCGAGGACGAAAGGCTTGCGTGCTTTCTGAGAGAGTTATTTGAGAAGGTCCTGTCAGAGGATGAGGCGCGCGAAGTGTATCTGGACGGGGTCGAGAACATTTTCGATCAGCCCGAGTTTGCCGACCTCGACCGGCTGCGTCCCGTCTTGAGCGTACTCGATAAGAAGAACTGCCTCAACGAGCTGCTTGAATGCTGCATTCCCGAGGACGACGGTTTCGACGTCTGCATTCGGATCGGATCGGAAAACCCGCTCGACGGCGTCAGGAGCTGCAGCATCGTGGCCTCGCCCTATTGTGTCGGCGGCCGCCACGGCGGCGCGATCGGCGTTATCGGGCCGACGCGGATGGAGTACTCGCGAGCGTCGTCGCTGGTCGCGTTCGTGGCGGATCAGCTCGGCGGGGTCTTAACGGAAATGTGCGGAGGATGATTGTCGATGGCCGGAAAGAAAAAAAAGCCCCCGAAGGCGCGAGAAGCAAAGAAAGAGACCAGGCGGCAGGAGAAGAATATCCATCTGATCGAAATCGAGGAACCTGAAAAGCCTTCCGCCGAAAAAGAAGGCGAAGGAAGCGAGGCCGGGCTCGAGATCGTCGAGCCTGAGGAAAGGCAGATCTCTTCCGAGGAAATCGAGACGCTCATCAGCGAAAAAGAGCAGCAGCGCGATCGGCTCCTGCGGACTCAGGCCGACTTCGACAATTACAGGAAACGCGTTCAAAAGGAGCATGCGAGCCTGTTGAGATATGGAGCGGAAAACGCGCTTCGCGAGATTCTGCCCGTCGTCGACACCGTCGAGCTGGCGGTCGATTCGGCCCGGGAGCACGACAACTCCAACTCGCAGCTTCGCGAGGGCATCGAGATGATTCTCAGCCAGTTTTTTACCGCACTCGAAAAGCTGGGCGTCAAGCCGATCGAGACGGCGGGTCAACCTTTCGATCCGAATAAGCACGACGCGCTGCTTCGCGTGCACGCGCCCGACGTCGACGAAGGGGCGGTAGTGGGCGAGATTCGAAAGGGGTACTACCTGCACGACAAGGTCCTGCGGCCGGCGCAGGTGACCGTCGGCACCCACGAGCAGGAGCAGGCGCCGGAGCCGGCAGCCGAGGAATCATCGGAACGGGACGAGGGCGAGTAATCCTCTTTATATAATTGATGCGCCGCCCGTAGGGAGCGGCGAATGCGGCGAGCGGTTTCGACATCACGAAAACTTTACAAGAGCGGAGGCGACATAGCGAATGGCAAAAGTAATCGGCATCGATCTTGGCACGACAAACTCCTGCGTTGCCGTCATGGAAGGCGGCGAGGCGACGGTTATCCCGAACGCCGAGGGCGGCAGGACGACGCCGTCGGTCGTCGCGTTTACCAAGTCGGGCGAGCGCCTTGTCGGGACCGTGGCCAAACGACAGGCCATCACGAATCCGGAGAATACAATTTTCTCGATCAAGCGTTTCATGGGGCGCCGGCATAACGAAGTGTCCGAAGAGGAAAAATTGGTGCCCTACGAAATCACGGGCGGTCCGTCGGATAATGTAGCCGTAGCCGCAGGCGACAGGACGCTCACGCCGCCGGAACTTTCCGCGATGATCCTTCAGAAGATGAAGGAAACGGCCGAGGACTATCTGGGCGAAAAGGTCACGCAGGCGGTGGTCACCGTGCCGGCGTACTTCAACGACTCCCAGAGACAGGCGACTAAAGACGCGGGAAAAATAGCGGGACTCGAGGTGCTCCGGATCATCAACGAGCCCACGGCGGCTTCGCTGGCGTACGGACTGGACAAAAAGGGCGACCAGAAGATTGCGGTCTACGACCTTGGCGGCGGAACGTTCGATGTATCGATCCTGCATCTCGGAGAAGGCGTGTTCGAGGTTGAAGCGACCAGCGGCGACACGCATCTGGGCGGCGACGACTTCGACCAGCGCATCATCGATTGGCTGGCCGACGAGTTCAAGAAAGAGCAGGGGATCGACCTTCGCAGCGACCGCATGGCGCTGCAGCGCCTGAAGGAGGCGGCGGAAAAGGCCAAGTGCGAGCTTTCTACTTCGCAGACGACCGACATAAATTTGCCGTTCATCACCGCCGACGCATCCGGCCCCAAGCATCTCAACATAGCGCTCACGAGGGCCAAGCTCGAACAGCTCGTGGACGACCTCGTCCAGCGTACGAAGGGGCCGTGCCAGACCGCGCTCAGAGACGCCAAGGTATCGCCCGACGACATCGACGAAGTCATACTCGTCGGCGGACAGACCCGCATGCCCGCCGTTCAGAATCTCGTCAAGGATCTGTTCGGCAAAGAGCCGCACAAAGGCGTTAATCCCGACGAGGTCGTCGCCATAGGCGCGGCTATACAGGCGGGTGTGCTCGCCGGAGACGTAAAGGACGTGCTCCTGCTCGATGTCACGCCGCTTTCACTGGGCATCGAGACCCTGGGCGCCGTATCCACCAGACTCATAGCGAAGAATACGACCATCCCCACGCGCAAGAGCCAGATATTCTCGACCGCCGCCGAGGGGCAGACCGCCGTCAGCATCCACGTGCTGCAGGGCGAGCGAGAGATGGCCACCGGAAATCGCACGCTCGGCCGGTTCGACCTCGTGGGCATACCGCCTGCTCCTCGCGGGGTTCCGCAGATCGAGGTCACGTTCGACATAGACGCCAACGGCATAGTGCACGTCTCGGCCAAGGACCTCGGCACGGGGAAAGAACAGAAAATCCGCATCGAAAGCTCGAGCGGCCTCTCCGAAGAGGAGATAGAAAAAATGGTCAGGGACGCTGAGGCCCACTCCGAGGAGGATCAGCGCCTGCACAAGCTCGTCGAGACCAGAAACCAGGCCGACTCGCTCGTATACTCGATGGAGAAGACCCTGAAGGAACTGGCCGAGAAAGTCTCGGATGACGAAAAGAAGAGCGCCGAAGCCGCGATGGAAAAGGTGCGCAAGGCGATGGAAGGCGAGGATGTCGAGGCGATCGAAAAGGCCATGGAAGAGTTGACTGCCGTCTCGCACGAGTTCGCGCAGCGGCTCTATCAGCAGGCGGGCCAGGCGGAGCCGGGCGCTGGTCCCGATCAGCCCGGAGCCGGAGGACAGGCCCCGCCCGGCGGAGA
>CBDUSG010000090.1:0-8828 GCA_965369575.1 uncultured bacterium
CGCCCAATGCTGCGTTGCAGCCACTTGAAATATGCTTAATATTCCTGCGTGGCTGCGCCTTGCCTTGGACAACTTGCGGGACTCTGAGACCGACAATATACGGTTGACACGACACCAGGTAGTCCCCGTACAAGTCCACGGAGCCGAAGACGCCGCTCCACAGCGAGTATCGACCGCCAGGATCTTTCTCGTGAAGACTCCGAAACATGCGCGCAGGCGATTCCTGCGCACACTCGCCGCAGCGCCGGCGGCACTGTGGAGCATAGCGCAGGGCCGAGAGGCCGATGCAGGCCTGCTGGACAAATATGCGCGGGCGCTGACCGGCACGGCGCTCGAGGCGAGAGTCGCCGTCGCCGAAGGGGCGGACGCAGTCGACGGCGGCGGAAAGCCGAACCGCATGAAAGTCGCCCGCCTCCTTAATGAAGCCGTGGCCGCGGCGGCGGGAAAATCCGACTCGAATAGCGCATGGAAGGAGCTCTTCGATCCCAGCGACGTCGTCGGCATAAAGGTCAACTGCCTGGCCGGCCGCGGGCTATCGTCGCATCCCGAGTTGGTGGCGGCCATAGTCGATGGTCTGGCCGGCGCCGGCGTCTCGAAGCAGAACATAATCGTCTGGGACCGCGCCGAGCACGAGCTTGCAGCCGCCGGCATCACGCAGGCGAGCGTAAGCGGGGCCAAAGTGCTTGCGACGGATTCGCATGGAGTCGGCTACGAGCGCGAGATCGAGTTCTCCGGCGAAATCGGCTCATGCTTCAGCCGAATCATCACGCGAATGTGCACGTCGATCGTAAATGTGCCCGTCCTCAAGGATCACGATCTCTCGGGCGTGTCGCTCGGGATGAAGAATTTCTATGGGGCGATCCATAATCCCAATAAATATCACGATAACAACTGCGACCCGTTCATCGCAGACATAAATGCGCATCCGCTCGTTGCAAAGAAGCTGCGATTGGTCGTCTGCGACGGTCTCAAGGGGCAGTATCACGGGGGCCCCGCCTCGCGCCCGCAGTGGGCGTGGCCGGCGGGCGTCGTCCTGGTCGGTACGGATCCCGTGGCCGTCGACCGGATAGGGCTGGACATGATCGAGCGCAGGAGGAAAGAGGCCGGCATGGGCACCCTGGAGGAATCGGGCCGCGAGGCGAAACACATTAAGACAGCCTCCGGGCGCGGCCTCGGCGTTGGCGACGTCGCCAGGATAACGAGGGTAAATGTCTCTTGACCGCAGACGAGTCGTCGGCTCTGCGACGAATCGGCCGGCGGGGACAACATCGGAAATGGACAACATCAGCCGAAGAAGTTTCATGGTCAGGACCGGCGCCGTCGCGCTGGCCGCGTGCCGATTGGGGCGCGACAGGAGAGCGTTCGCCGCCCCGAGTCTCGACGCTCATGGCGCGCCGGATACAGATCGGTTCATCCGCGAAGCGATGCATTATAAGAAGCTCGAGGAGGGCCGCGTCGAATGCGAGATATGTCCTCGCGAATGCAAGGTTGCGCCGAAGGAGCGCGGCTACTGCGGCGTGCGCGAGAACTTCGGAGGCGAATACAAAACGCTGGTTTACGGCCGCGCGTGTTCGGCCAACGTCGATCCCATCGAGAAAAAGCCGCTCTCGCATTTTCTGCCCGGCTCAAAGGCGCTTTCAATTGCGACGGCGGGATGCAATGTCGAGTGCAAGTTCTGCCAGAACTGGGAGATCTCACAGTTCAGGCCCGAGCAGATCAGGAGCATAGACATGCCGCCCGAGATGCTCGTTCTCGAGGCGCAGAACAGACGGATCGAGTCGATAGCGTTCACATACTCCGAGCCGGTGATATTCTACGAATATATGCGCGACACGGCGAAGCTGGCGAAGGAAAAGGGCGTCTCAAGCGTGATGATCTCAAACGGCTACATAAAAGAAAAGCCGATGGTCGAGCTCTGCGAGTATCTGAGCGCCGTTAAGATCGACCTGAAGGCATTCACGGAAAAATTCTACACCGAGATTTGCAGCGGGAAGCTGCAACCCGTGCTCGACACTTTAAAACTATTGAAGAAGACGGGCATGTGGTTCGAGATCGTCGTGCTGATCATTCCCACGCTCAACGACAGCGAGGACGAAATCGCTCAGATGTGCGCCTGGGTTCACAACGAGCTGGGACCCGACGTCCCCATACATTTCTCGCGGTTTCACCCCACCTACAAGATAAAAAACCTGCCGCCGACACCCATCTCGGCGCTCGCACGCGCGCGCACGATCGCCATCGAGGCGGGGCTGAACTATGCCTACGTCGGCAACGTGCCCGGCCACAAAGGCGAGTCCACCTACTGTCCGAAATGCAAGAAGGCCATCGTCGTGCGAATCGGGTATGCCGTTGTCGAGATGGCCATCGAGGACGGCAAATGCAAATACTGCCAACTCCCCATCCCCGGCATATGGGAAGCTCCCGCTCCGGCTGCACCATAACCGCAACCGCTGCGGCCCACGCCCGGGTTTCGGGGCGCGCCCGATTCGCTAATGTCCTTCCGGGTCGTCCTGCAGGAAAACCGTCGGCTCTCCCGCACGCCTGAAGGGCACGGGCACGAGGGCCAATATCGCGGGAACGAAGACGAGCGTCAGCACAACGCAGCTGATCATCGTGAAGCATATGAGCAAGCCGAGAGTGCGGACGGGCGCAAACCCGGAGAACAGGAACGTCATAAACCCGAGTATATTGGAAATCGCATCGAATACGATCGCGCGTCCCGAGCCCAGTATTGTTGCGCCGATGGCGTCATGCAGACGGGTGGTCTGCATCAGTTCCCGCTTGAGTCTTGAAATGAAATGAATCGCGAAGTCCACGCCCACGCCGACCGAGATACCCGTTAGAACAGCCGTCGCAGTGTCAAGCCTGATTCCGAGGTGCCCCATCAAGCCGAAAGTCATCAGCGTGGCCACCGAAAGCGGCAGTATGCTTATCAGCCCCAGCCTGACCGAGCGGAACGCGACCGCGCAGATGATCCAGATGAGAATAGTGTTCGCCCCGACGTTCATGATCTTGCCCACGATTATGTATCGGTTCTGCGCCATCCACACCATGCTCTGTCCGCCGAAATCCACCGTCAGCCCGCCCGAGAGGTTTTCCTCGCAGTATCGCACCAGCTCGTTGTAGATGTATTCCAGTTCCGCGCTGTCGATGGCCGATGTCGCTATCACGACTTTGCATCTCTGCAGGTCGTAGTCCACGAGGTTCTCGTACCGCGCGGGATCGTGCGTGAGCGAGTGGAGCAACAGCGACTGCGCAACCATCGCCTCGTCGTCGGGAATTCTGTAGAACTCAGGCGAATCCTCGTTCAATATGCGATTCATCTTCTTGAGGATGTTAACGATTGAGGCCGTGTGCCTGACCTTTGGCAGCCCCTCGGCGAATTGCTGGAACGCGTCTATCTGTCTAAGTGCGGCAGGCGATTTCAGCCCGTCCGGCTCTTTCGCCGTAAACATCGCATTGACGGAATAAGGTCCATGAAACTTCTCGACGAAAAGCGACACCACCTTTCGCGCCCGATGGTTTCGGGGGAAAATCTCCTCAGGCGCAAAGCCGACCTTGATTTTCGCGACCCCGACCGCCGAGACGGCCGTCACCAGCGCCACTGCGACGAGCACCGCATATTTATGTCTTATCCCGATCCGGGCCAAGCCGCCGAGCGCGCCGTCGAGCAATGGAAACCGCCTCATTTCGCCGCCGGGAAATGCGCCCCTCTGCAACACGATAACCGAGGGCAGCACCACCAGCGCAAGCAGCGCGGCCAGGCCCACGCCCAGCGCGACGCATATCCCGAACTCGCGAATCGAGAGTATCTTGAACACGGTAAGCGTAGCGAAGCCCACCATTGAAGTGCCTGAAGCCAGCGCGATGGGGCGGCCCATTTTCCTGACACCCGCCACGACGGCCTCGGTCGGGGTCGTTCCCGGCCCCATCTCGCCGCAGCTGTAGATCACGTGAATCATGTACGAACTGCCCAGTGCGATGAGAACCGCCGGTATTGATGAACTCAGCATCGAAAGGCGAAATCCGAGGTAGTGCATGCCGCCCATCGTCCATACGATGCTGATGACGACCATGAGCACCGGGCCGAGCGTGAGCCGGACGGAGCGGAAAAAAAAGAATATTCCCGTCGCCATGAGCAAAAGGGCCATCGGCCCCAGTATGCGGGCGTCGTGCGCGATGCCCAGGCTTGCCTCCTCGCCCATTATCTGCCGGCCGAACGGATAAATCCGCTCGGGTCCGGAATATATCTCGGCGACGGCGTGCAGCGTATTGTACAGATGGCTGCGGTCGTAACCGGGGCCGAGCTTTATCGCCACCAGCGTGGCGGTCTCGTCGTCGGAAACAAGCCGACCGCCGATATCGGGGTCCAGCCGGATGTCTCGCCGCAGGCGCTCGATCTCTTCCGGCGTACGTGGCAGTGGCGAGAGGTACCTGTCCACGTCGAGGCCCCAGTCGCGCCACTTGACTTTTCTTACGGTCGCCAGGCTGAGCGTTTCGTTTTCGAGCACATAATCGAGTGAGTTGAGTTCCTCCGTGATTGCGGCCACCTTCGCCAGCGTCGAGGGATGGTAGATCGTATCGGCGACGACGGCGAGGAACGCGAAGTCGTCCTCGCCGAATATGGAGGAGTATTTCTCATTCGCCACGACAATGGGGTCGGACGCCGGCAGATCGCCTTCAAGGAAGGGACGCATGGTGAGCTTGGGAATGCCTGCGGCGAGCACGAAGGTCATCAGCACCGAGAAGGCCAGAACGTAAAGCGGGCGTCTGCTGATGAGGCCGGATAGTAGCCGAGGGCTATGCATTCGCGGTTACGCGCCTGTGAGAGCCGAGCTGATCGTTCGCTTGAAGTCGTCCAATTCAAACGGCTTGGCGATGTATGGGCGGCCCGTCGCCTCGATGAACGATTTTATTTCCGCCACGAAGATGTCGCCCGTCATGAAGACGACCTTTTCTCTCAGCTCCGGGCGATTGTCGAGTACCCATTTGTACAGCTCGAATCCGTTGAGGCCGGGCATCATGCAGTCGATCACCACGAGATCGTAATTCTCCTCGGACAGATGTATCAGGGCCTGCCTTCCGTTTTCAACCGCGGTGACGTCGTGTTCCAGTCTCAATATGTCGCTCACCGCAGAGCGGCAGTCGGGATCATCCTCGGCGACCAGTACGCGGAACTTTTGGCTCCTCTCCCTCGACGGGAGCGCGCCCGAAGGAGCCGCGTCCTTTTCCGCGACCTCCGTAAGCGGCAGCCGGATCGTGAACGTAGTGCCTTTGCGCACCTTGCTTTCGACCGAGATTTCGCCCCCGTGCGCACGAATGAGACCGTGAGAAACACTAAGGCCGAGGCCCGTCCCGCCGCTGCCCTTAGTGGAAAAGAACGGATCGAATATCTTCAGCAGGTCCCCTTTTGCTATGCCGCATCCCGTATCGGAAACGATGAAATAAATATCCTTGCCGTCGAAAATCGAGCGTATCGTCAGCGTGCCGCCCCTCTGCTCCATTGCATGAAAGGCGTTGTTAACCAGATTGAGGAAAACCTGCGAAACCTGCTTTTCGTCGGCCATCGTCATGGGAATGCCTTCGTCGAGACGCAGCTTCAAGCTGATGTCGCTCGACTTGAACCGGTAATCAAGCAAGGCGAGTGTTTCTCGCATCGTGACGTTAAGGTTAACGGGGTCTCGCTTTGCGCTCGACGGACGTGCGAAGTTGAGCAGCGAACTCACAACGGCGGAAGCGCTGCCGGCCGATTTCTCGATGGTTTCGACGTATCGCACGATGTCGGGGGGGAAGTCCTGCTCCTTCAGCAACTGCGAGTACGCCAACACCGGCAGTAGCTTGTTGTTCAGCTCGTGAGCGACGCCGGCGACGAGCTCGCCGAGAGACGCGAGTTTTTCGGAACGGACGAGCTGCTCATGCGTTTCCCTGAGCTTTGTATTGGCCTCCTCCAACTCCGCCGTTCGTTCGCTGACTTTGTGCTCGAGCTGCTTGTAAAAACGCTCCTTGCTCTCCTCCATTTGCTGCTTGAGCGAGACGCACTCGAGGGTGAGGCGGCGGTTTTCGACGCCGCGCTCGGCGATGATCTTTATCTCGTCGATATTGAATGGTTTCGTTACATATTCGAAGGCGCCGTATTTCATCGCCTCGACCGCGTTCTCGACAGTCCTCGTGGCCGTCACGATGACGACTTCAGGCGATCGATCTCGGGCCTTGATGACCTTCAGCGCATCGAGACCCGATATGCCGGGCATCATTATATCGAGGAAAACGAGGTCGGCTTCGTTGCTCCTGAGGTATTTTATCGCTCCCTCGCCGGAATCCATCGGGACGACCTTGTATTTATCCTTCAAAATGACGCGGATCGATTCGCGCACGCCTTTTTCGTCGTCAACCACCAGAATCGTAGCCATTTTATGTCTCTCCGTGCGGCAATATCACTTTCACGGTTGTGCCTTTGTCCGGCTCGCTCAAGACTGTGATATCTCCTCTGTGCTCCCTGATAATCCGCCGCGAGATGGAAAGGCCCAGGCCCATTCCCTTAACCTTGCTCGTGTGGAAAGGCTTGAACAGGTCGGCCATTTCCTCCGGCGATATGCCGACGCCCGTATCGGAGATCAGGATCTCGGCGACCTTGCCGGGCGGGACCCCGTTGCCGCGCGCCGGCGACTTCGGATCGGGGTAGACGGCCTCTCCGGTTGAGACACTGAGCGTGCCCCCCGAAGGCATGGCCTCGAGCGCGTTGTTGAGGATCTGATCGAGCGCCTCTCTCATAAGGTCCCTGTCAAACGTCGTGCGGCCGTCGGCGAACCGGAAAATCTTCTTTAGCGCGACGTCTTTCTTCTTTGCTTCATCGGACAGCCTGTCGATCTCTTCTTCGAGCAGCGAGTGGATGTCGTCGGGCTTGGCGGCCAATTCGAGCGGCTGGGCGAATCTGAGAAGCCGTTCAACGACGTCGTCAAGCCTGTCGATTTCCTTGAGAGCTATTCCCGAGAACTCCTCCCTGAACTTTTCGTCCGCGTAGCTCTCGGGGAAAAGCTGTGTGAACGTTCGGATCGCGACCAGAGGATTCTTTATCTCCTGCGCCAGGCAGAGTGCGCACCGTTGCCACACCTCGTCCGTGGAACCGGCGCCGCGGCTCGTGGCGGCCGAAAGGTCCGTGAACAACAAGACTACTCCGACGGGCTCTCGGTCGGAGCCGGTCAGAAGCGATGCGCTGATTCCCAGAAGCGCACGCGTCGCCGGATCGACGACCTCACGGCGGCCGAGCGACTCGTTATCGCGCAACGTCGTGAACACGAGGTCTGCGAAGATCGAGCCCACCCGCTGAATGCTTTGCCCCATGACCTCCGAGGCTTTAATCCCGAGCATCTGTTCGGCGGCCTCGTTGAAGACCGTAACGCGTCCCTCCGAATCGGTCGCCATCAGTCCTGAGGTCACGCCGCAGAGGATCTTTTCGAACCGCTCCTTCTGGACGAACACGTCTCTGTGACGCCTGGTGCTCTCGATTATCGCGGCTATCTGCCCGGCAAGCATGCAGAGGAACTCTATCTCCTCGCCGGAAAGGCGCCTTCCCGTCACCTTTTTCCCAACGGCCAACGATCCGATGAGGCGCCCGCCGGCCATCAGCGGAACGCATATCCGTGAGCGCAACAATCCGAGTTCTTTTCCGATCGCCGCCGTTTCCTCGGGGTCCATTCGCAATTCGGGATTGTCGAGGTCGATAACCTGTTCGTGTTTTCTCAGCCATGAGGCGATGCCCGTCCAGGGGGCCGCCGCATAGTCGGTCAACCGCTCGCGGTCCAGCCCGACGGCGGCCGCTATTCGCATCGGCCCGGCTCCCTCGCCGCAGAGAAGCAGCGTCGCCCGGTTAATCGAGAACATCTCGACGACAGTATCGAGCACAAGGTCGTACAGCCGCGAGGGTTCGGACACGTCGGTGACCGCCTTCAGGAATTTCCGCAGCGAATCAAGCATTTCACGCCTCTGCGGGACGGCCGATTCATCGGAGGTCGCCGTAATCGGCGCGTTTGCGGCAGCGTCCTGCGTGGTCGTCGCCTCGGCCGCCGCGATCCTTTCGACGAGTCGCGCCCGCTCGAGCGCACGCGTTACTGCGGCGAGCAAAGTTTCCTTATCGAAAGGTTTCGCGACCACGTCGTAGACGCCTTTCGCCCTCATCTCGCGGGCAGTATCGGAGTTCGCCTGCACCGTGAGCATGATGCACGTCGTGTCGGGGCCGAGTGAGCGCAGCCGCTCAAAGACCGAGGCGCAGTCCGTGTTTTCGAGGAACTCGTCTATTATTACAAGGTCGACCGGCTGCTCGACAATCGCGCTCATCAGATGCGGAAGTGTCGCGGCGGATATTATGACGCGTTCCTCTCCGAGGAGGACCCTCAGCGTTTCCTGGATGCTCCGTTCGCTCGAGGCGATCACGATCACGTCCATCTCACACTTTCTCTTTCGCGAAAATCTGGCGCACCGGCAAAGATATTGTGAACTCGGTTCCTGCGTTTTCCCGGCTGTCGACTGAGATGTTGCCGGCATGCTCCTTCACTATGCCGTGAACGACAGCCAGCCCAAGCCCGAGGCCTTTTTCCTTGGTCGTAAAGAACGGGTCGAAAATTCTCGCGAGCGCCCTCCGGCCGATGCCTTTGCCGCTGTCGCGCACTTTGATGACGAGAGTCTCCGCGTCCTGGGGCGAAGCGGACATTTCGGTTCCGTAAAACATTTGGGCGATTTCATCGACGCCCGAACCGTCGGCGGCGCCTCGTCTGCTTTTCCGGAAGCCCACGGTAATCTTCAGTTCGCCTCCGATACCGGCTTCAGGCTCC
>CBDUSG010000091.1:0-8792 GCA_965369575.1 uncultured bacterium
CTGCTCATTTCGGCCAACGAGACCGGCGCCGCCAACGTAATAAATTTGACGGTGAGCCTCGCGGGCGGGACCGCGCCCGATTTTGCGACAAACGGCCTCGACGCGGCTGAAGCCGGCCCGAACAACAGTTCCGCTTATACGGGAATCGCGTCGTCGCTCGGGGCGTATACGGGAAATCAGAACCAGACCTTTATCGTTGACATCATGTCTGACGGCGCCGTCGGAGCGGCCACGTTCCGTTTGTCGACCGACGGCGGACAGACTTTCGACGACAACGGGGGGGCCGGATTCCTGACCTCCGAGCTTGGCACGCCGCTCGCAGACGGCGTGTCGATATCATTCACTGACAGCGGCACGCTCACCACCGGCGACCGATTCGACATAGATGTCTTTGTCCCCACAATCCAGGTGGCGCAGGATGCCTCCGTCACGCTCGGGAGCGCCTCGGGCGGCGGAGCGCCCATAACCGTGGCGTCGGACAGCAACACGCTGACGGGGATCATCCCGGGGGTCACGATCAACCTGCTTGGCGCGGACCCGTCGACGACCGTCAGGATCTCGATCGAGAACGATAGCGAGTTGGTTCTCGCAGCCGTCGAAAACTTTGTCGAGTCATACAACGGGGTGATCGATTTCCTCAATGGTCAGCTCCGATTCGACACCGTCACGGAGGTGGGCGGCATTCTGCTGGGGGATTCGCTGCTGGTGAACGTCCAGAACGACCTGCGGCGGATCGCAACGGACGTGATTGCAGGCCTCCCGAGCGACATGAACCGCCTGTCGGCCATAGGGATAACGTCGGTTCCCGAAACCGGGCGGCTGGTGATCGATTCGGCAGAGCTGACCAACGCCCTGAGTTCGGACCTGCAGGGCGTCGCCGATATTTTTTCGACAAGTTTTTCGACGACCAATCCGGACATCACGTTTCTCAACTCGACCGAAAAGACCGTGCTTTCGGCCGACGGATTTACGGTCGACATAACCGCCGCGGCCACGAGAGGAACGCTGACGGGCACTCCTATCGCGGGCTTCCCCCTGACTCTGACAAGCGCGAACAACGAGATTCGCCTGGTCGTGGACGGCAGGGAAAGCTCGGTATTGAATCTGGCTGCGCGCACGTATTCCGACGGCGACGAGCTTGCAACCGAGATACAGGGAAAGATCAACGCCGATCCGGAGCTTGCCGGCAGGGGCGTCTCGGTCGAGTTCACCGGGGGCGGGCTGGTTTTCACTTCGTCCAGCTTCGGCTCATCGTCGGAAATAAAGCTCGGCGCGACGCCGGACAACAGCGCCTTCGGAGTGCTCGGCCTGACCGGCGCGATCTCGGCCGCGGGCAAGGACGTTGCCGGAACCATCAACGGCGAAAGCGCAACGGGCAGCGGACAGATACTGACGGGCGATTCGGGCAATCCGACTTCGGACGGCCTTGCCCTTCTCGTCACACTGACGCCGGGCGAGGTCGTTGCATCCGGGCCCGAGGGCACGGTGACGCTTATCGACGGCATAGCGGCCCGCGTGGGCGGCCGGCTGTCTGCGCTGACCGATCCGAGGGACGGGCGGCTTGCCAATCGCTCGGATACTCTCACACGCAAGATAGAAGAACTCGATGCCGAGATAGTGAGGATGGGGGAACTGCTCGAGGATAAGAGGGTATCGCTGATTCAAGACTTCGCGCGGCTCGAAGCCTCGCTGGCGCTGATCAATTCGCAGGGCGATTTCCTCGTTCGGCAGCTCGCCAACCTGCCTCGGATAGACACGTTCACGAGGAGAAACAATGATTAGCCTTAAATCGGGAGGCGCCGGATAGATGATCGAGCAACATAATGGCGATATTGTTTCCGAGAAGGCGGCCAAGCGTTACCGCGAGGAACAGGTCAGCGGCCTCAGTCAAAAAGAGCTGATCCTCATGCTCTACGACGGGGCCATCAAATTCACGGCGGAAGCGAAGGGCGCCATCGGCGAGAAGGATTTCATCCGCAGCTATAAGTCGATCGTGAAGGCGCGTGACGTGGTCACCGAGTTGCTCTGCATCCTGAACGTCGAGCAAGGCGGCGAGGTCGCCTTCAACCTTCAGCGCCTTTATGTCTACGTCATCGGACGCCTGACCGAGGCCAATTTCACGCACGAGATTCCCCTTCTCGATAACGTGATAACCGTCCTGCAGAACCTGCGATCAGGCTGGGCCGAACTGGATTTTAAGGAGGCCATGGCAAAGGGCGTGCCCGGCAACGGGCGCAACGGCGAAGGCTCTGCGCTGCCCAGGCCGCCCACACCGCGCCACCCCGACGAGAACTCGCGAATGATTTCCGTCACCGCGTAAATGCGGGACGGACGCGTGTCCGGCGAGCGACCCTAAGCCCTGACTTTCCACCTGTCCCCATGGCTGGGTAATCTCATTTTTTCATGCCTCCGCGGCCAATGAGCGGTGTGCATTCTCTGCAGTCCTCGCCCTTTTGACGGACATTTCCGCAGCAGCCAAGGCGGGTGAAATGACCCGACTGCTGCGCTTTTTCACCCATCCCCTGCCGATTCACGCCCGACGATGATCGGGATGACAAGCAGCGAAGATGGACTTGTTTATTTTCATAAACCCATAATCCTTTGACTCTCATGCATGTCCGCCCGCGGAGGCTTATTGGGATTTATCCGGGGTATATTATTTTCTGGGAAGAATAACCTTTCGTCTTCGCCCAAGAAAATGGTATCATTATTGCATTCTCCCGAAGCGCAAGCTCGGAGAACCGGCATAAAAGCCGGTCTCCCGCAAAAGAACGTCCCATTCGGCTCGGATTCAAGGCTCCGTCCCACCCCTCGCAAAGTGGGCCGAGGCTCGCGGCCGTTAAACGGTCGCCCAAAAAACACATCGTGACGAATAGAATCAATATCTTCCTGATGACCGAATCCGCTGTATGATCCGCACCGCGGTCAGCCGCTCGGGAATGGCGCCCGAGCGAGAGAGGCGCGAGATGCTGGAAAGAATCAAGAGCAGCCTGCAGGCCAAGATAATTATAGCGGTCGTCGCGGTATTGGCGGCGACCCTTGGCGCATCCTATTTCATGGAGGTCAGGGAGAACGAAAAGGTGTTTGTGGAGAAGCTGCACGTCGAGATAAAGAATATCAGCGCCGTTGTGACCTCCGCCATCCACAACGTCATGCTCCGGGACGATAAGACGACGCTCGATCTTATGATCGGCCAGGTCGGCAAAGTGGGAGTTGTCAAACGGCTTTACATAATCGAGCCCGGTGGAGAGGTCTACGCGACGTCGGACAAGGCTGTCGCGGGCCGGCTCGAAGGAGATATCTTCAACGAGGCGCGGCAGAGCGGGGAAGCGGCCTTCGAGCTGAGAGAGGCCGTCGATGGCGAACCCTTCGTAATGGCGGTGGTTCCAATCATGGCGAAGCCGGCCTGTCTTGAGTGCCATTCTTCGGTCGGCGTCAACGAACCCGTCGGCTTCCTCGGCCTTGAAAGATGGGCGGGGGAAGACGTCAGGCGCCTGCATGCCGAAAAGCGCAAACACGCCCTGATGAGCCTGCTGACAATAGCCGTTTCCTGTCTGGCGCTCGCCTGGTCGCTCAGGCGCCTGGTCACAGGCCCGATCCGAGTGCTTCGCCAAAGCTCCGAGAAGATCGGAGACGGCAGGCTCGACCACCGCATAGAGCTTTCGACACATGATGAGATTGAACGGCTGGCCGAGGGATTCAACCGCATGGCGGCGAAATTGGGAGATTCCCATGCAAGGCTCGAACAAAAAGTTGTCGAACGGACCGAGACGCTGGCCGAGGAGATACTCGTGCGCGAACGGGCCGAGAAGGCGTTGCTGGAGAGCGAGCAAAAATTCCGCTCGCTTGTCGATTCCACCAGCGAGTGGGTCTGGGAGCTGGATCGCGCCGGAGCCTATGTTTTCACAAGCGGCAAGGTCAAGGACTTGCTGGGATACGAGCCCGAGGAGATCATCGGCAGGACCCCGTTTGAATTCATGCCGCCCGTGGAGGCAAAACGCGTAGGCGCGGAGGTCTCGGAAATCGTTTCCCGCCGCGAATCATTGCTCTCGGCCGCCGGCGGCGGACTCCCGCAGGACGGGCCCGAGCCGCGGACTTCGAAGCGAATTCGCACAAGCGCCGGCCGCGGAGAATCATTGGTCGAAGATGCAACGAGGCGCGGCTTTGTTAAGGATTACGAAGTCACTTTGAAAACGAAGGACGGCAAGGAGCTGATTGTGCTCGCTACCGTCAGCGAAGTCCGCGGAGCAGAGAACGAGCTTACGGGATATCGCGGAATCATCAGGGACGTCACCGAGCAGAAGATGCTCGAACGGCAGTTTATCCAGGCCCAGAAGATGGAAAGCATAGGAACGCTGGCCAGTGGCATCGCGCATGATTTCGACAACATCCTCGCCACCATAATGAGCTACGCCTCGCTTATCAAGACGGGGATCCTGGAAGATTCAGAAATCTTCGGGCAGGCCGACGCGATCGAGAGGAGCGTCGACCGCGCCGCCCGGCTTACAAAGCAATTACTCGGGTTCGCCCGCGAGGGAGAGCACGAAGCGGAGCCCGTCAACCTTAATGCCATTGCGGATGAGACGCTGAAAATCGTCGGGAGCACTTTCGAAAAGTCGATAGAAATCGAGACGCGTTATCACAAGCTGCTGCCTACGGTCGAGGGCGACGCCGGGCAGTTGGAGCAGGTGCTCATGAACCTGTGCGTCAACGCGCGTGACGCCATGGACGGCCGAGGCAAATTAATCGTTGAGACCGGCGTCGAAGCGCCCGCCGAAGGATTCATCAGGAGACACCTGGAGGCAAGGCCGGGTCTGTACGCGACCCTCTCGGTCAGCGATACCGGCGTCGGCATTGACAGGGAAAACCTGCAGAAGATATTCGAGCCGTTTTTCACAACCAAGGGCGAGGGCACCGGGCTCGGGTTGTCAATGGTCTACGGCATCGTCAAAAGTCACGGCGGTTTTGTATCGGTCTACAGCGAGCCTTGTGTGAGAACGACTTTAAAGGTCTACTTGCCCGCGAGCGGAAAACCCGAGGTCGAAGAGACGGCTGGGGCCGAGACGCCCTTTGGCGACAATGAACTCATTCTTGTCGTCGACGACGAGGAACACCAGCGCTCGCTTGCCGGTGAGATGCTCGAAACGTTCGGATACCGGGTCCTGACGGCCGAGGACGGCTCCAAGGCTGTCGAGATATACGGAAAGCACAAGGATGAGATAGACCTTGCGATTCTGGATATGGTAATGCCGAAAATGGGCGGACGAGAGACGTTTCTCAAGTTGAAGGAAATGGACCCCCACGTCAAGGCGCTGCTTTCCTCCGGCTACAGCCCGGACGCAAAAGTGCAGATGATACTTGATGCCGGCGTCATCGGTTTCGTGCGGAAACCTTTTCATCTGAACGAACTCTTGTCCGAAGTCAGAAGCGCGCTGAACGCAGGAGAACCGGCCTGAAACGGCCCCGCCTCGAAACTCATACGAAATAGCGGTATGTACGCGGCGATTTCCCAAAGCCCTACGACCGACCGAAAGACAAAAGCGCGTCTCTGGCATGGCCGCCCGCCGCCGCGGCGAGAGGTTGCAGCCGCTCGCGCGCGGCCGCGAGCCCACGGCTGACCTCGCCGGCCGAGTTCATGGTCTCTTCCATTATCCTCAACAGCTTTTCCTCGCTCAGCCCGTCTTCCAGCGACACAACCCGCTCTTCCTGGCCGCACACTCGCATGTACTCACGGATTTTTCGCTGGGTCGCCAGAGCTATCGTGGGCGTGCCCGCCATGGTAGTGAGGATCGCCATGTGCATCCTGCAGGTCAGGAAAAGATCGAAACTTCTGCAGATGCCTTTGATCTCGGCGGGCGACAGGTCGTGATCCAGAAGAGAAACGACCCTCCGGCCCGTGCCGAGGAGCCGCATGAACCGCTCCGCGACTTCATAATCGTGGCATCCGCAGATTCCGCCGCGGCGGTTTCCTATGAGCACCGCGACCTCGGCCTTGGAATGCCGATCGAGGAACATGCGGATTGCGCCGGCCAGGCGCTCGATGTGCCGATCGCTGGAGTTCTGGAAAACCGAGGGGGCGACCGCGATCCTGATTTCTCCGCTCTCTTCGAGACCCAATTGATCGAGCAGTGTACCGGCTTCACTGTCGCTTATCGTGCGCTGCCCGATGGCCACGTCGGGTACCAGCGGCCGCCGTTCGGGAGGCATACCAAGATCGAGCAGGAATTGCACCGATCCCTCATCTCTTGGCATCACGACCGCACAGCGGCGTAGCACCGCGCCGGTTATCTTTTTCCAGAGGCGGGATCGCATGGGCCCATATGATTGCGGGAACAGCACGACCGGCTTTCCGAGGCGGGCCGGCAGCCAATAAGTGTAGAGCACAAAAGGCAGTTTCTTGAGAAATCTCTCGTTTATGGATTCGCCGGAAATACTGACGATGAGGTCTGCCTCGAGAACAGCCTCGAGGGCGTCGCGCCGCGGCCCGCGCGGTGTGAAGAGCCGGGCCAGCGTGGCGTAGCGTTTCGGCTCGCCCCCGGAAAGCAAGAGGGCGAGGCTGCTCGCCAGCGCCCACAAGACATTCGGGACCAGCCAGAGCATCTGCCTGACGCTGCCCGCGTAGTGCGGCATGCCGGGAAAGAGCTTTTCGATAGATCGCTCGCCTGTTATCTCCTCGATCCCCTTCGGGTCGCGCGCCAATATTGTAAGCCGCGCGTCCGGAAACGCCGCTCTGAGCTGCTCGACCGCGCATCCCGCCAACGCCCAATTGCCCAGATGGCGAGGTGAGAACGCTTCGGTGACGACTATTTTCGGCCCTTGCCCGCCGCTCATCAAATCGTTCCTTTCCGAGCCGCACGGTACGTTTCGTGGATGCGACGGGTCAGGGCTTTCATCTTCAGCTTTCGCGTTTCTAGACACCCCCTGCAGATTGTCGGTAATTCCCCGAATTTTCCCTCGCGCATCAGCCTTCGAATCCTCTGGCAGCGTTTGCCGCGCCGTATTTCCTCGAGACTCTGCTCGAGAACGTTGCCGACGACGAGCAGGCCGTTGAAGTCGGCGCAGCACACGGTGACGTTGCCGTTGACTAGGGCGAGCATGCTGTTATCGATGAAAAAGCAGGGCTTGGGCGCTTCGTCAAACTCGTCTTCGGCCGGGACCGAGCGGTCGGCCAGCGTTCCGGTAACTCAGCAGGCAGAACTGCCGCGGGCTCATTGCGCGGACCTTCTTAAAGCTCCAGCGCAGCGAGCGGGCAACGGGGACGTTTCTTCTCGAGCCATCCCTTTCATCAGGTTTTTCCTGAAATATCCAGCGGCGGGACCAGGGCGAATAACGCCCCTGGCTCGGTTATTGCATTATTGCAAAAGAACATCTTCCCCGTTTGTCTCGGAGTCTGGAGCTGGAGGCAGAATCGATGGATTGTCGGAATCCGCGCGCCGCATTTTCAGACTTAATCGATGCCGGGAGCTTTTTCGGGGGGTCGCGTACATGCATCGTCCGCAGGGCGGGCCGCCGCGTTCCCGGCTGGAATGATTATATGGAGACGGGGTCGAAGTTGTCAAATGGGTGTGGACGAGAGTGTCCTGCTCTGCAAAAACTTCAGCCGGCGAGCATTAATGCCCGCCGGCCGAGTTGAATAAAATCATATCTGCGGCGTTCCAGCCTTGCTCTACTCGATCAGGCGCTCCGCGATCTGGACAGCGTTGAGCGCGGCCCCTTTTCGCAGGTTGTCCGAGACCACCCACAGGTTGAGGCCGTGCGGCACAGTGTCGTCGGCCCGGATGCGTCCCACAAACGTCTCGTCGCGCCCATCGCAGTCGGTCGCAAGCGGGTAGACGTTGTTCGAGGGATCGTCCACGATCTCGACCCCGGGCGCCTTCGAAAGTATCTCGCGCGCATCCTCGGCGGTGATCCTGGAGGCGAACTCTATGTTGACCGACTCGGAATGCCCGCGGTACACTGGAATCCGGACGGTAGTGGCGGTCACCTGTATCGAGTCGTCCTCCATTATCTTCCTGGTCTCATTGACCATTTTCATCTCTTCTTTGGTGTAATCGTTTTCGAGAAACACGTCGATATGCGGCAGCGCATTAAAGGCGATCTGATGCGGATACACCTGCGCCGGGTAGTCCTTGCCGCTCATGAGCGCGCGCGTCTGCCCGCTAAGCTCTTCTATCGCCTTGAGGCCGGTTCCCGAAACCGCCTGATACGTCGAAACGACGACCCGCCTGATTTTTGCGACATCGTGCAGCGGCTTTAGGACGACTACCATCTGGATGGTCGAGCAGTTGGGATTCGCGATGATTCCGCTGTGGTTCCTGATCGCGTGCGCGTTGACCTCGGGCACGACCAGGGGCACGTCGGGCTCCATGCGGAACGCGCTCGTGTTATCGATCACGACGGCCCCTCTTTTGACGGCCTCGGGCGCGAACTGTTTGCTGATCGATCCTCCCGCCGACGCGAGCACGATATCGACTCCCTCGAAGCTCTCGGGCTTAAGTTCTTCGACCACGAGCTTTTCGCCTCGAAACTCGAGCTGCTTGCCGGCCGAGCGGCTCGATGCCAGCAGCTTCAAGCTCGAGAGCGGAAACTCTCGCTGCTCGAGGATGCTGCGCATCTCATTGCCGACCGCGCCGGTCGCTCCCATGATCGCTACGCTGGGCTGCTTTGCCATGACTTTGTCCAACCTCCCGTATCTATTCAGCGACGAGTTCGGCCACCATGTCGCCGACCTCGCTCGTGGAAAACCCCATTTTACCCGCGTTCATGCTTTTTAGGTTGCCGATGGCCTCGGT
>CBDUSG010000092.1:0-8769 GCA_965369575.1 uncultured bacterium
GTATTATGAGATGGACTCGCGCGTCTTCGAGCAATGGGACATGCTGGCCTACAATCTTCTTAACGTGAGATATTATGCCGTAACACCGGAAGACGGAGAAACGAGATTCCACTGGACCGATCCCTTAATACAACGCGCGCTTTTTGTCTCCGACTACATAGTGGCGCCGCTGGAAGAAGCCCTAATCATCGACTCCGATCCCCTGTCGACCGTTGTGCTTTACGAGGAGCCGCCGCCGGGCTTCGATCCGGGCCCGCCCGGCCCCGAAATGAAAGGCCGCGTGAAAATCGATTCTTATCGGAACGACGAGATTCAGCTTACGGTTGACGCTCCCGTGAATGGATTCGTGGTCCTCAGCGAAGTGTTCTACCCGGGATGGAAAGCCGAGGTGGATGGAAGACCCGTGGACGTTCTGCGCGGGAATTTTTTGCTCAGGGTTGTGCCGGTGCCCAAGGGCGCGCGCAATGTGAGGGTTTTCTTCGCGCCGCGCTCGTTACTCGTCGGCAAGCTCATCTCCGCAATTGCCGTCGTCTTCGCCGCCGGCGCCCTCCTGTTTTTGCGAATCCGTTTCGGCCGAGGTTTCCTCCTTGCGCCTGCGGCCGAACCCGAAAATCAGATCGAGGGCGGCGGCCCCGACACACAGGATTAACGCCCCAAGGCTTACCAGCGACGCCTTCCGGAACAGGGTCGTGTCATAGATGAACTCGATCGAATTATTGCCCCTACCCACGGGCACGGCACGCACCGTGAGGTTGGCGCGCAGCATTTTCACTTCCTCGCCGTTCACGTAGGCCTTCCACCGCGGGTAGTACGCGTCGCACAGCACGACATGCCCGTCCGAAGGCGCATCGACCGAGAGCGTGACCGAACTGGCGGAATAGGCGGTGATCCTAACGGGATTCTCAGGCCTTGCATGGCGTTGCCGGTTCCGTTGAATATCTGTCTCATCCACGTCCATCCTCCCAAACCGGAATCCCTCCGGCATGGGAACCTCGAAGCCCCCGATGCCCGGCTGCGGGTTCATCGAGCCCGGACCGCCCTCGTCCACGAGCACCACGGCCACCGACGGATCGAACGAGTCGGACGCAATGAATCTGACTGCCGCGGTCTCGTCCGGAGCAATGACGGCGATCGGCGTGAAATAGGCCCTGTCGAGACAGCGCGCGTTCTCATAGACGAACACGTTATCGGCCGGAGAAAGCCTCAGCGCAAGGTCCGGGTGGTTGACCGGCCTCGAGGCGAAAATGTATTTGACGTTAACAAGCCCCAGCAGGCGCGGCCTGTCGATCGGCGGCGCGGTCTCGACGATTCTCAGGAAAAGATTGTGCCATAGCAGGTTCGCGCCCTCGTATCCGTCAGTATAACCGTACCCGAAGAGCGCGCCGAAATTGGGCGAAAGCAGTTCGCGGTTCCATATGTAATACTCGCCCGGCGTGTTTATGTCGAGGCCTCCGATATTCTGCTCGACATCGAGCGGAGTTCGATACAGCCGGAAGCGGTCCTCGTCGGCCTTAAGAAAACCATCTACGGACGGCGCGCCGTAGTACGACTCGGGCATCGTGTCCATCGCGCGGTAATTCGTCGGAACGATGTCGAGCACGATATAGGCGGCAAGGATGACAGCGAAAATGCGCCGGGATATCAGCCCCTTCCGACGAACATACAGGCATGCGCCAAGAACGGTGAACATGACGCTCGCCTGCAACAGTTGCCGCTTGATGTCGGGGATGAATCGGCCGGTGAGCGAGGCTTCGGCGGAAGATATCCTGAGGAAAAAGCCGTCGCTCAGAGGAAGCGCGAACCGATCCAGCAGCGCAAAAATCAGCCACAGCGCCCCCGCGACAAGCAGAACGGCCGAGAATCGGTCGGTAAACTTTGACGCGGCCCGCCTCATTCTATGTGTTTTGCCGGCGCCCTCCGACAGCAGGTACTGCAGGCCGTAGCCGAACAGGGCCGCCATCGCGAAAGTGGTCGCGAAAAAGATTTTCAGGGGGTATCGAAATTTCGACAGCATCGGCAGGTAGGCATACGCCCTGCCATACAGCGGCGTGTAGCTGCCCAGCGACAGCAGCAGGCTGACAACAAAAACGCCCGCAAGGAAATAGACTCGCCGCTCTCTGAAGGCGATTATTGCAAGCGGAATCAGCGCCAGCGGGGCGGCGCCGACGTACAGGCTTCGAGCAAGCGGAAACTGCGGCGAGAAGATGCGGCCCCAATCATAGATGTTTTCGATTGGATTGCCGAACATATAGGGTATCGCGAGCGTCAGCAGACGCAGCGGATCAAGCGAGTGCCGTGTGGCCGTCGCATAGGTTATGGCCTCGGCGCGGGTCGAATAAAGAGTCAGCTCCTGCGCCGGCCCGAAGTGGGCCGTGGAAAGCAACAGCGCCAGAACGGCCACTGCGGGAAGGACACAGACCACGGCCAGCGTCTCGCCTCGCGGCCTGCGTCGAAACGACGAATTCGCGACCGCCAGCATCCAGTATGCGCCGCATATCATCAGAGTGAAATAGGCGCTCACGGGGTCGCCCGCCAGCATCTGACTCGCGACGGCGAACGCAACGAGCACAATTGAAAACACGCGCGGCCGCTCGACAGCGCGCTCGAACGCCATGAACACAACCGGCAGCCACACGATCGAGGAGAAGATGTTGAGGCCGTCGATCATCGAGATCACGTATCCGCTGAAGGCATAGGCTACGCCGGCCAGCGCGGCGGGAAGATGATCCATGCTCCATCGACGCAGCAGAAAGTACATCCCCAGCGCCGCGATCATAACGTGTATCGCTACGTACCATTTGAACGCGAAATCGAACGGAAGCAAGTAGAACAGAACCGAAACCGGGTAGAAGGTCGCCGCCTGCAAGGCCGCATGCAGCGGCATGCCGCTGTGCACCAGCGGATTCCAGACGGGCGGCTGGCCGGCGCGCACATAATCGGCCACCATTTTCTTGAGCGGATAGAAGAATCTGAACGTGTCGCCGGCGTAAAATTGCTCGCCGCCGATGAGGGCGTCGTGAAAAAAAAGAATGACGAGACAGACAAGAAGGAACGGGGCAAGGAAGTCGCGGCTGTCCGAGCGCTCGCTTTTCTGCGGGGCTATCGACACTGCGCCCGCCGCTTCTGGTTGGCCGAGAGGTTCGTCCGCATGCTGAAATTATAGCATTTTCGCTTTTTCGGTATCAATATCGCGCATGAGAGGCCGTTTCCAATTCGGGCGCATGCGCCTGCAAAAGAGGCGCGATCCGATTGAAATCCTGTATAATTCAGCAGACTCAAAAAGAGTCTTTCATTTCCGACTACGCGAAGATGCCCGATGGTATAGAGGAAAGGGGCCGGAAAATGGGTAAATGGGAAATCCCGCCGAAGGGCGGACACATGGATGCGGCCAGCGGCGTCTACTTTCAGAATATGACAATGAAGGACGTCGAGAAACGCCTCGATGAATGCGACCTCATAATCATCCCTATAGGAAGCACCGAGGCGCACGGGCCGCATGCCTGCTACGGCGAGGATACGTTCCTCGTGACGCGCATGGCCGAGGCCGTCGCCATGAAAACCGGCTGCACGGTCGCGCAGCCCGTGTGGTACGGCTCGCACCCGTATCACCACATTGGGATGCCCGGCACGATACCGCTGGACGAGGAGACCTTCACGGCCATGGTCTCGCAGGTGATGGCCGGGTTCTGGAACTCCGGCTTCCGCAAGCAGATTCTTCTGAACGGGCACGGCCAGGAATACGTCATCCCGACGGCGATACATCGCTTCGCCAAGCGTTTCCAAGTGCCGGGCGTTTTCGTCAACCTGAACTGGTATTACGCCATACCCGAGCATTGCCGCGACAAGGAGCACGGCGGCCCGTTCGAGACGCCTTTCATCCACGCCGACGAGGCCGAGACCTCGTTCTCGCTTGCGCTGTTCCCCGAGATGATAAAGATGGAAGACGCGGTCGACACCGAGCCAAAGGGCTACCTGCCGCCGGGCCACGTCGACAAGGCCGGCAACCTGTACGGCAGGCCGATCCCGTGGTACGCCCACGTCGGCCTCGGTTCGATCGAGATAACCACAACGCCGGAGGGTTCGGTCGGCAAGGCGACGCTGGCAAGCGCGGAGAAGGCAAAGCCGGGTCTCGATGCGCTGCTGGACTACATGGAGCGTCTTATCGGAGACATAATGGAAAAGTTTCCGCCGGGCGAGCTTCCGCCCGCGGACGAAGTGACGCAAAGGTTCACGCAAGAAGAGATAGATGATCTTATCAAAGGCCCTCTCAAAGGGGGTAAGCACCTTTATACCGTGGCATGGCCCGCGTACTGACCGGCATCATTGTCACCGTTTGACAGCCTAATATGGTTCTCTTCGACTCTGGCAAAACTGTTCCCTCTTGAAGCGAGGGCTGGCATGGAAAAGAATATGTTGGCAGCGGTTTTCCGCGGCAGCGGCAGATTGCAATTGTGCGAGAGGCCCGCTCCCTCCGTCGGCAGCGACGACGACGTCCTGCTCGAGATAGACATAGCGAGCGTATGCGGGACCGACGTACATATCCTCTCGGTCCCGCCGGGGCATCCCGCAAATGAGAACACGATACTCGGGCACGAATATGTCGGGACGGTTATCGATGCCGGAGACGGCGTGACCCATCTCGGAAAGGGCGACCGCGTCGTCGTCAACCCCAACCTCTCGTGCGGCCGATGCGCATACTGCAGTAAGAGCCTTCCGAACCTGTGCGAGAACATGACGACGCTGGGCATCTTCATCGACGGCGGTTTCACAAGATATAACGTCGCTCCCGCCGGCGCCCTATTCAGAATATCCGACGACGTCCCTCTCGATGAGGCGATATTCGCCGAGCCGCTCGCGTGCGTACTGAACGGGATTCGAAGGCTCGATCCAAAACCGGGCGAGTCCGCGCTCGTGCTCGGCGCGGGACCGATAGGGCTGTACTTTGTCCGCGTCCTGAGTATGTCCGGCCTGCGGGAGATCGTCGTGAGCGAGCCCAACCCTGCGCGCGCCAGTATGGCCGAGCAATGCGGCGCAACATGTGTGATAGACCCGAATGAGCAAGCCGTCGACGAGGCGGTTCGCGCGGTGACAAACATCGGCGCCGACATGGCCGTCGACGCCGTCGGCACGCTGATGCCCGACGCGATCGCATCGGTACGCAAGGGGGGCCGCGTCATCCTTTTCGGCATGAACAGCAAGGCGACGGCCGAAGTGCGGCAGAACGACATTACACGCGGCGAGATCGAGATCGCCGGCAGCTTCATCGCGAACGACACTTTCCCCGAGACCGTTTCTCTGCTCGAGGGAGGACGGCTCAACCTGTGCCGGCTCGTCACCCACCGCTTCAAGCTCGAAGACATTGACGGCGCGATCGAGGCGATGCGCAGCGGCGATGCGATAAAGGTCCTCGTCGACCCGATAGGATGAGAGGCGTAAAATGAAGGCTGTCAGGCTCAAAGCGGACTGGTCTCCGAGGCAGGACTTCATGCTCGGCGCGAAGGATATCGACGGCAAGCTCACTTACCTTGGCAGCAAGGTGTGGCGCGATCCACAGGTTTCGATCGAGGACGTTCCGGAGCCGGAAATCGGCGACGACGAGGTGCTTATCGAGGTCAAGGCATGCGGCATTTGCGGCAGCGACCTGCATATGGCGCAGACCGATTCGGACGGATACATCCTTTACCCCGGCCTGACTGCGTTTCCCACAACGCTCGGCCACGAGTTCGCCGGCGTCGTTGTCGAGGCCGGCGCGCAGGCGTTCAATAAGCGGACGAACAGGCCGTTCCAAAAGGGCGAGGCCGTGTGCGCCGAGGAGATGCTCTGGTGCGGCCGCTGCCGCCCTTGCGCCGACGGATATCCAAACCACTGCGAGGCGCTCGAGGAGATCGGGTTTTCGTGCGACGGATCCTTTGCGGCTTATGTAAAGTTGAAGGCGAAGTACTGCTGGAGCCTCGAGCCACTGAAGGATCGGTATCCGGCCGAGGAGATATTTGTGGCGGGCAGCCTCGTCGAGCCGACTTCGGTCGCATACAACGCGGTGATCGAGCGCGGCGGCGGCGTGAGGCCGGGCGACAGCGTCGCGATCCTCGGCGGCGGCCCGATCGGCCTCGCTGCAATCGCTATTCTCAGGCGCGCGGGCGCGGCGCACGTCGTGCTGTCCGAGCCGTCGGAAAGTCGCGCCAGGCTCGGGCAGGAGATGGGCGCGACGGCGATCATCGATCCGCTCGAGGAGAATTTCGCCGAGAGGCTGCTCGATATCACTGATGGGATGGGCGCAAAGCTCTATCTGGAGGCGACGGGCCTGCCCGGCGCAGTGTGGCCGGGAATTGAGGATGCCATCTGGCGCGGCCGAACGCTTAACAGTACCGTCGTCATCGTGGCGCGGGCCGACGCGAAGATTCCGCTGACGGGCGAGGTGTTCCAGGTGAGGCGCGCTTGCGTCGTGGGCTCGCAGGGGCATTCCGGCCACGGCACATTCCCGCGCGTGATAAGCGCGATGGCCGCCGGCATGGATATGACGCGGCTGGTCACCAAGAAGATCGGCCTGGAGCAAGTGCCCGAAAACCTCGAACTGCTCCAGACCGACCGCAACGAGTGCAAGATAACGGCGATATTATAAGCTACTAAGGGGAGCACAAAGTACTTCACAATCTTTATCCGAAAAGGCGTGCCCCCAAAATGTCACCGGCGACTCGCCGGGTCATTCCCGCGAAGGCGGGAATCCATTCCACCAGCAAACAGGTGGTTTCTCGCTCCCTGATCCCCCGATCGGGATCGGGCAAGGCCCGCCGTGCCCCTACGCCGGAATGATAACTATTTTCCGCTCCCAGTAGCTGAGGAGTATCGCCGGAATATTTGTCCTATTGTTTTACGAAGCTCCACACCTTTTTGCCGGTGACCGTGTTCAAGGGTCTCTCGTTGATGTTTAGTGTATGACTGAAAATTGATTATAGAACCGCATGGGTAATGAGTGATCCCGACAGACGACAATGAATAATTGTCGGCATCAAGCATAATTTTTGACAATGATTGACACGTCGTAAAACCCATCCCTGCGCGGTTGACACGCTAATCGCGTTACAGTATAATTCAGGGCGCTCGAAAAAGGGCGCATGCTCATATCGGTAATTGTGGCACGAACCATGCCACATGCCAATTCATCGGGGGATACAGTTGGAGGTTAAGCAATGACCGACGCAGCCGAAAGCCCGGCTCAGGAGCCCGCGCCTTTCACTCTCGCGTTCTACGCGCAGGAAACGCCCGACAAAGAGGCGCTCACCGACGGCATCACGCGGCTGAGCTTCAGCGAGCTGAGCAAGCTGGTCAACCGCGCGGCGAACGTGCTGACCGATCTCGGCATTGGCCGCGGCGACCGGGTGGCCGTGCTCATGTACAACTCGCTCGATTCCTGCGTGACCGGTTCCGCGGTCGGCAAGGTCAAGGCCAACGCCGTGCCCGTCGGCTACAGGCTAAAGAGCGCTGAAGTCGAGTACGTCGTGAACAATTCGCAATCGAAGGCCCTGGTGATGGGGGCGGATTTCGAGGGCGTCATCAATCCGATTATCGACAAGCTCGAAAATGTGTCGCGCGACCGGATCATCGTTTGCGGCGGCGACCTGCCGTGGGGAGTGCGGATGGAGGCCAGGCTCGAGAGCGCGTCGGACGTCTTCATAGAGAGCGACCTGGAGGAAGAAAGCTCCTCCATCATCTACACGTCGGGGACAACCGGGCGCCCGAAGGGCGCGTTCCGGGACAACCGCCCGCGCGACATGGAACTGCTGATGAGCATCATCACCAATTTCCGGGTCACGACGGGCGACCGCCACATCGTCACCTGCCCGCTCTATCACAGCGCGCCCCCTTTCTTCGCGGGATTGCACACGATATTGGGCGCGTTTGTTTATGTAATGCGCAAGTTCGAACCGGAGGAGTTCCTCAGGATCGTCGAAACCGAAAAAATAACGAGCACGTTCATGGTGCCGACAATGCTGAACATGGTCGCGAACCTGCCCGATGACGTAAAGAAAAAGTATGACCTCGGCTCGATGAGAAATCTCGTCGTCGGCGGCGCTCCGTTTCACATAAGCACCAAAAAGGCGATCATCGAGCTTTTCCCGAACGAGTGCCTGTTCGAGTTTTACGGCTCCACCGAGATGGGAATCAACACGATTCTGCTGCCCGAAGAACAGATGGAAAGGCCGGGCTCGTGCGGGAGAGCATTCGACGGGAACGAAATTGTGCTGCTCGACGACGACCGCAATCCCGTCAAGCAGGGCGAGGCCGGCGAATTCTACGTGAAAAACAGCATGCTCATCGACCGCTATTTCAGAAACAAGAAGGCGACGGACGACTCATTCCATAACGATTACATGTCCGTCGGCGATATGGCCTATATGGACGAAGAGGGCTATTACTATATCGTGGACCGGAAAAAGGACATGGTCATAAGCGGCGGCGTCAACATATATCCCGCCGAGATCGAGATAGCGCTCAGCGACCATCCGAAGGTCTTCGACTCGGCCGTCATTGGAATCCCCGACGAACAGTGGGGCGAGAGCCTCAAGGCGTTCATCGTGCTCAAGCCCGGATGCGAGGCGACGGCCCAAGAGATAATCGAGTACTGCAAGGAGACTCTCGCGCACTACAAGAAGCCGAAAATCGTGGAATTCATTTCCGAGATGCCGCGCAATCCGAGCGGCAAGCTGATGAAGAAATTGCTGCGCGAGCGAGGCTGACCGCTGGGTGCCGCTAAAACGCCTGTTCAGGCGG
>CBDUSG010000093.1:0-8762 GCA_965369575.1 uncultured bacterium
GTCAACCGTGTATTGTCGGCCTCAGAGTCCTGTAAGATATGTCGGCGGCGGCGGGGGCAGCAGCCCTGTGGGGGGGGCAAGTTGCCCCCCACACCCCTCCGTGAGATGCTTCGCATCTCTCGGTCGACTATGTTTGAGTCGCGAGGGACAAGTCCTCGCTGACACTGAACCGATAAAGCGGCTTATGAAACAACGTCTTTTCCACAGACCGACGCGCAGCATCTCATGTCCGCGGCCACTGGCCGCTCTCATTGACTATTCCAATTTGCAGAGGGTATCATGGCGGAAAACCGCATCCCCGCCTCTACGGCGCATTCCCGCGCGTTCCGGGACGGTTCGTCGGGGAAAAGCGCTGAGGAAGATTCCATAATTAAATGCTCTGTTCCGAGCAAGGATGCCGGGAAGCGAAAATTAAAGATGACTCCGTTCCCAAATCGCCGGAGAAGAATGTGGAAAAGCAACCGCTGATTTCTCTGATGCGCAAGACATTCGGCCGGATGGGCGATAAGACCGCGATCATCTTTGTGCGCGGCGGCCGCCCGGAAACGGAAATTTCGTTCGGGCAATTGGATCTCGATTCCGACTTGCTCGCGCTCCGTTTCATGGAGATCGGTGTGGGAAAAGGCGACCGCGCGATCATCTATCTGCCCAAATGCGCGCAGTGGGTGATCGCCCACCTCGCTCTGCAGAAGATCGGCGCGATCGGCGTTCCCTTGAATCCCGCATTCAAGAGGCATGAGATGGAGTTTTTCCTGGCGGAGACAAGCCCGGCGCTGGCCGTTGTCGGGATAGATCAGGAGGAGACCATCAGAGAGGTCGATCCGAATCTGGCCCTGTGGAGTGTCGACGCGGCACAACCCTACAGCAGGCCGCCGCGGTCCGAATGCGGCGAAAGCCTTCCACCGTCCGCAACCGCGGACATCGATGATCCGGCCATGATCATCTTCACCTCGGGCACGACCGGCCGGCCGAAAGGGGCCGTATTGACGCAGGGAAACCTGGGACACGACGCTCAAAACGTGATCGGCATATGGGAGATCGGCCCGAACGACAGGTTCTGCCACGCGCTGCCGCTCTTTCACGTCCACGGCCTGTGCTTCGGGCTTCACACTTGCCTGCTGGCCGGGGCGACCACAATCCTGCTGGACTCTTTCGATCCCGGCGTGGTACTGGACATCTTGTCTCACGGAGAGACCACCATGTTCATGGGGGTGCCCGCGATGTACTCCGGATTGATACAGCGCCGGCCCGACGCTGAAGTCGACTACTCTCACATCAGGCTGTTGACCTCCGGCTCGGCTCCGCTGCCCGAGAGGGATTTTGCGCGCATAAAGGCGGTCTTCGGAAAAGAGCCGGTCGAGCGCGAGGGCATGTCGGAAACACTGATGAACTTTTCCAATCCGCTCGACGGCGTGCGCAAGCCCGGCTCCATCGGGCTGCCTCTCCCCCATCTTCAGGCGAGGATCGTCGATCCGAAAACCTTCGAGGAGGTCGCGCCGGGAGAGGTCGGCGAAATCCGGCTGAAGAGTCCGGCCATTACCCCCGGCTACTGGCGGAATCGCGAGGAAACCGAAAAAGCCTTTGTCGACGGATGGTTCAGAACGGGCGACCTTGGCAGGCAGGACGCGGACGGCTACTACTATCTCACCGACCGTATCAAGAACATCATCATCTCGGGCGGCGAGAACATCTCCCCCAAGGAAATCGAAACGGTTCTGAACGCGCACGACGAAATCCGCGAATCGTGCGTGGTTGGAATCCCCGACGCTACCTGGGGAGAGGCGGTCGTCGCGGCGATAGTCCTCATGCCCGGCTCTTCCCTCGCGCCGGACGACGCCCGGACGTTTTGCAGGGAGCGGCTCCTCGATTGGAAATGTCCAAAAACGATCCGTCCCCTGAACGGGCTCCCCCGCAACCAGATGGGAAAAGTGCTGAGAGATAAAGTCAGAGAGTTCTTCATTGAAAAATGACGCGAATGGTTCCTTCCGGTCCGATCCGCACGAGGCGCAGCCGGACAACCATTCTTTGGCTGCTGTTTTGCCGGGGTGATATAATGAGTAGGAAGTTTTGCATGCGGTTTTTCACATTCGGAAATTTCAATGAAAATAATCATACTGGGCTCGGGGACGTCGCAGGGCGTGCCTGTGATCGGGTGCGGCTGCGAGGTGTGCCGCTCGGACGACCCGCGAAACAAGCGCACGCGCGCGTCGATCTGCGTGCAGACGGCCTCGGGCAAAAACGTCCTGGTGGACACGGCAACCGAGCTGCGGCTGCAGGCCGTGCGCAGCGACGTTTCGACGGTCGAAATGATCCTGTACACGCACTATCACGCCGACCACATCCACGGGCTCGACGACGTGCGAAAATTCAACCAGTCGGCGCAAGGCTCGATCGTGTGCTACGCCGACGGGCCGACGGCCGAGAGGCTCAGGCGCGTGTTTTTCTACGCGTTCGAAAACGACTATTCGTGGGGCGCGATCCCGCACATCACGCTCAAGCCGATGCCCGACGAACTCCGGCTGGAAGAGGTGCGCATAACGCCCATAAGCCTGCGGCACGGCACGGCGAACATCCTTGGATTCCGCTTCAACGACGCCGCTTACCTGACCGATTGCAACGCCGTCCCGCCGGAGTCGATCGAGCGGCTAAAAGGCCTGAAGCTGTTGATAATCGATGCGCTGCGTCATGATTGGCACCCCACGCATTTCAGCCTGGGCGAGGCCCTCGAGGCCATCGAGCGGATCGGCCCCGAGCGCGCGCTGCTCACACATTTGAGCCACGATTTCGATCACGAGAAGGTCGATTCTTCGCTGCCGCCGCAAGTCGGGCTGTCCTACGACGGGCAGGTGGTCGAGCTGCCTTAAAGGAGGAGGGACAAGATGAAGCTTTACAACATGTGGCTGTGCCCGTATTGCCGGAAGGTGCGAAAGAAGCTCGCGCGGCTCGGCGTCGAGCACGAAAAGATTTGGGTCGGCTTTCATCCTTCCAGATGGGAGGAGGTCGAAAAGCTCACGGGCAAAGCGATGGTTCCGCTGCTCGTGGACGGCGACAAGGTCATCAATGAATCAGAGGTGATCTGCGAGTACCTGGAAAAGAATTACGGAAAGGCCTAGTGTCGTGTCAACCGTATATTCATGAAATCACGGGGCTCTATCTTACACGGAATTGCTGAGCCGTGGCAATGGGCCGTCCGGACAAGCGTCCGAATCTCCAATGTGCCTTTACCGGATGCCGCATTGGGATATATAATACTCGGGACGAAATATTTGGGTATTCCCATGGGCCGGTCGTCGTGAAAGCGCCTGAATGGGTCAGCCATTGAAAAAGGAGGCCGATAAATTCGACTTCGCGGAGCCGGAGGCGACCGTCGCCTGTTTTTTCAACTCCGTCTTCGGTCACACTCGCAACTGGCCGCGCGCATATTCGTGCCTCGCCCCATCTGCCCGCGAAAGATTCGGCCCGGAACGGGGTCTGCAATCGTTCGCCGACTATTGGGACGACAAGCTTTCGTTTCTCGAGGAGCTGGTGAAATCGCGTCACAAGGAGTTTCCCTACAAGCACCGCACGTGTTTCACGCCGGACCGTATCGAACGGGAGGAACTCTCAGGCGGGCGGGCGATCGTCTCGGTGGCGCTCGTCGAGAATCACGTCGCGCGCGAGCGGCTGATGATAGCGCAGACAAAGGAGCTCCGGAGGCACGGGCGGCAATGGCTGCTGAGCAGCGGCGAGCTCGAGGGAGACCTCGACGACATAATTAGTGTGAAGGATCCGCGCGCCCGCCGTGTCGAATGAGACGCGACGACCCGCGTGCGGAAACGAATGGGGAGACACGGTTGCCTGAGGTTCTTGCGATAGCGTCGAGCCCCCGGAAGGGCGGCAACTCCGAGCTGCTGCTGGACGCGTGCCTCGAGGGCGTGGCCGATACCGGCGCCGACTACGAGAAGATTCGCATATGCGATCTCAGCATCTCCCCGTGCATCAACTGCGGCGGATGCAGCGAGACGGGCGAATGCGTCATAGACGACGACATGCAAATGCTTTTCGAAAAGTTTTCGGCATCCCCCGCCCTGATAGTGTCCACGCCGGTCTTTTTCATGGGGCTTCCCGCCCAGTTGAAGGCGGCCGTCGACAGGTGCCAGGCGATATGGGTGCGCAAATATCTGCTGCGGCGCCGCATGCCCAACGCCGATTCGCGCCGCGCGTTATTCATCCAGGTCGGCGGAATGAAAAAAGAGAAGGTGTTCGAAGGCGGGCTCGCGACTATCTCCGCCTTCTTTGCCACGCTCGACTACAAGTTTGCTGAGAGACTGCTCCTGAGCGATATCGACGCGAAGGGGGCGGTGCTCTCTCACCCCACGGCGCTCGCCGACGCACGCAGGCTCGGCGGGCAAATCGCGTCTTCGAAGCAGTCGGAAGGCAACGCGGCGAGCTGAAGACGAGGAATCCATGAGGCGGCTCTATGGATAAAAGAAAAACCACGGCAACGACGAAAAAAGTCGACAGGCTTCTGAAGGTCCTCTCGGGCAAGAAGAATATCCTCATAGTATCTCACGACAATCCCGACCCCGATACGCTTGCGAGCGCGTTTGCGCTCCGAGACATGATCCATAAGAAGCTGAAGGCAAAAGTGACGATCGGGTTCGGCGGCATCGTTGGAAGGGCCGAGAATCGGGCCCTGATAAAGCATCTCAACATCCCCCTGAAACATCTGAACGAGCTGGATATTTCGGCGTACGATGGGACGATACTCGTGGACAGCCAGCAAAGGACGGGACAGTTCAGCCTGCCGGAGATGGTCGAGCCCGACGCGGTCATCGATCATCATCCGATGCGGCCGGAAACGAGGAAGGTAGAGTTCCACGACATACGCAGCCGAACAGGGGCGACCGCGACGATAATTACGTTGTACTATATCGCGAAAGACTTCGAGATGGATTCGCGTCTTGCGACGGCTCTGCTCTACGGCATAAAGTCCGACACGCGCGACCTCGGCCGCGAAACCAGCAGGGACGATCTCGAGGCATATCTGTATTTGTACCCGATGGCGAACCTGAGGCTGCTTGCAAAAATCGAATTTCCGGATTTGTCGCCCGCCTACTTCAGGGTCTACGACCGGGCTATCGAGAACGCGGTCACGCTCGACGGCGCGGTCATCAGCTTTATGGGCGACATAGATGTTCCGGACATGGTCGCCGAGATGGCCGATACCCTGGTGCGTCTCGAGGGCGCCAGCTGCGCGCTCGTGGGCGGATACTGCAACGGGCAGATTTTCGTGTCGGTCCGGACAAAGGACGCCGTGATCAACGCCGGAAAACTGGTTCAGCGAGTGATCGGAAAGCTGGGCCCCTCGGGAGGCCACGGCAGCATGTCGGCCGGTCGGATTAAGCTGGAATCGGCCTCTGATAAAGAAAAAGCCGCCATCGAGAAGAGGATCGTCAGCCGTCTGAAGCGAGCCCTGAAGATAAAGGGCGCGCACGCAAAAAAACTCATCACGTGATAACCCGGCGGACTGCCCATACTTTTTTCCGGTTTCGAAAATATACTCTTGACACAGGTCGCATTCTCTGATATTTTTATCCGCAGCCACCTCCGAGAAAATCCTTGCAATGGCAAAAAAGACCGACCAAGACACCAGGAAAGCGATCATCGAGGCCTCGATGGGGCTGTTCGCCAAGCGCGGCTACCATGGCACCTCCGTGGCCCAGATCGCAGCAGCGACCGACCTCACCAAGGGCGCGCTGTACTGGTATTTCAAGAGCAAGGAAGACCTCTTCCTCACGGTCCTCGACCGTATCAAAAACGATTGGCAGGAGGCCGTTATGAGCAGGGTCGAGGCCTCTGAGAGCGCTGTCGAAAAGCTTGAAAGACTCTTTGACGCCACATCCGAAATGATCGCGCAGAGTGAAAGCCCTAACTCGATGCACCTGTTCCTCGTCTCGGCGGGCGCGCAGCCGGAGATGCGAGACTTCGAAGACGCGATCAGGGAAGCCTATGCCGGCCATGTGGAGACCATCGCGGCTATCATCAAGGCCGGGCAGGAAGACGGCGAGATAAGGAAAGATATGGATGCCGGGGCTGTAGCGGTGGGAATCGTCGGATGCCTCGAGGGTATCGTGCTTCAGGCCCGCCTGCACCCGCCGGCGACGGTCGCAGCAGCAGCCACCGAGATGAAAAATCACTTTGTGCGTTCATTACAGACACGGCCCGAACGCCCCGTCAGAAAAGCCGTCCGCACCGCCGCCGCCCGCGTTTCAGCCGCCGCCGACCAGATGAAGCTGTTCTGAGCCCGCCAAGGCCGTCCTTGTAATCTTCCAGAAAAACTTTTCCGGAAAACGGGGAATCAAACCGGGAATCGGCGCCACGCCTGTTTCGAGACAGCGTGAGCATTGCATTCCTCACATCCGGGCGCGATCGGAAACTTTCATATCTCAAGATTTCCTGGCCGCCTGCGACAAAGCGCGACGGCGCCGATCGGAGAAAGCTTCTCGGCATATTTGTTGCCTTTGTTGCCAGAGAAAACTTGACAAAACAGAAATAGGTGTATATACTCTTATTGTCATGAGCGAGGTCGACCCAAAAGATCTGCAACAATGTGTGGCCTGCACATGCTTTAATCTGCGCAGGGCCTCGCGAGCGGTCACGCACGTCTTCGAAAGGATCATGCGGCCGAGCGGACTGCGCGCGACTCAGTTTCCCATCTTGAGCGTGCTCGCGATGGCCGGCCCCTCTACCATCACCGAATTGTCGGAGATTCTTGCGATGGACAGGACGACGCTCGCGCGCAATCTGAAGCCTCTGGAAAAGCAGGGCCTCATTTCGGTCGCGCCCGGTAAGGACAGACGCACCAGGACCGTGGCGCTGGAGCGGAGGGGAAGTGAAGCGCTGGCACGCGCGCTGCCTCTTTGGGAAGAGGCGCAGAGTCTCGTAATTGAAAGAATAGGCGACAAACGATGGCAGGAATTGTTTGAAGCCCTTTCGGCGATACCATCCGTTCTGCTGCGAGAACCGGCGGCGGTTCCGGCGGCTGAGGGCGCGGAGCGGGTGAGGGTTTAATTTTTCGGACGCATAGGTGTATATACACTAATCGAACGGGAGGGACGACAAACATGGGTGAGAAACTTCAGGAAAGTCAAAAGACGGAAACGGCAGGCGGCGACGGCCCCTCAACGGCTCAGGAGTCCCGCAACGATACGGGCGCCCATATAGGGGACGGCAAGTTTTCCGCCCGCTCACTGCGGGGAATCTGCATCGAGGCCGGCGCGGACGACGCCGGTTTCGTCGAGATCGGCCGTGAAGCGCTCGCCGGAGATCGGGACGACATCCTCAGAGCGTACTCGAGAACCAAGACGATCATATCGATTGTCAAGCAGATAAATCGCGAAAGCGTCCAGAGCGCATCGCTTCCCGTGGCGGACCAGGAATATCTGAAGACTTACGATGAAGTCGCAACGATTTCGAGAGGGATCGTGAAACGACTGAAAGCTCATGGAGTGAGGGGCGTGGCGACGCCGTACGGATTCCCGATGGACATGACCCGCTGGCCCGGCAAAATCTGGGACATCTGCCACAAGGTCGCCGCGATAGAGGCCGGGCTCGGCGACATGGGGCTCCATCGTATCGTTATCCATCCGAAACTGGGCGGCAATATACTGCTTGGCTCCATCCTGATCGACGCCGAAATGGACCAATATGACAGACCCGTCGACAGCAGCCCATGCATAAACTGCGGGCTGTGTGCTGCCGTATGCCCCGTCGGAGCGATCTCAAAGAGCCGCGAGTTCAGCTTCATGGGCTGCGTGTCACAGAACTATCACGAGATGATCGGCGGATTCCAGGACTGGATCGAGGGAATCGTCGGGGCAAGGGACGTCGGACAATACCGAGCCCGGTTCAGAGACAACGAGACGCTCATGAAGTGGCAGTCTCTCACGTTGGGACACTCATACAGGTGTTCCTACTGCCTCGCGGTGTGCCCCGCAGGTGAGGAAACCGTCGGCGCATATGAGCGTGACAAGAAAGGCTACGTCGAGACGATCGTAAAACCGCTCAAACAGAAAAAAGAACCGGTTTATGTGATCGCGGGAACGACCGCCGAAAAGACCGCAGCCCGCAATCCCGACAAGGAGATACGCTACGTTCGAAACACCATTCGGCCCGTCTCGATAGCCTCTTTCCTCGTGGGGGTTCAGCTTGCCTTTAATGCCGAGGCGGCAAAAGGAATGCAGTTGAGGATACACTTTGAATTCACGGGCAAGGAAAACGTCTCGGCCACCATCGGGATATCCGACGGCACGCTCAGCGTCGAGGAAGGCCACGTGGGAAGCGCCGACCTCAAGGTTTTCGCGGATTCCGAGACTTGGGTCAAAATGCTCAACGAGGAAGTGTCGCTGTTTAAAGCCCTCATTACACGCAAGCTGAAGCTGAAAGGCAACCCTAAACGCATGAGCGAGTTCAAAAGCTGCATAGCATAGTGTCGTGTCAACCGCAACGGCGAGTCGCCGCGGACATGAGATGCTTCGCATCTCTTCTCTAAAGGGCGGTTAGCAATAAGGAGCGATGCGAACCGCGACGAGGCGCCGCTGACAGTACCACGGCCACAAAAGGAAGGATGCGAAGCATCCCCTGGGGGGCGCGGGGGCGCCTCGCCGCCGACCCGGCGAGTCGCCCCGGATATGAGATGGTACGCCTCTCTATTCCTGATGTGTATGGGCAGCTGAATCCGTTCATGTGCCAGTGAACGCGCCCAGTGGGGGGCAAGTTGC
>CBDUSG010000094.1:0-8759 GCA_965369575.1 uncultured bacterium
ACATCATCACCGTCGAGGACCCGATAGAATATGTGCACAACCACAAGAAATCGGTCGTCGACCAGCGCGAAATCGGCAGCGACACGCTCTCGTTTTCGGGAGCGCTCAAATACGTCCTGCGGCAAGACCCCGACGTGATTCTCATCGGCGAGATGCGCGACCTCGAGACAATCTCGTCCGCTCTCACCGCCGCCGAGACGGGGCACCTCGTCATCGCCACGCTTCACACGAACGACGCGATCCAGACGGTGGATCGCATCGTCGACGTGTTCCCTCCGCAGCAACAGCAGCAGATACGCATTCAACTCGCACTGAGCCTCCTGGCCATCGTCTCGCAGAGGCTGCTTCCGCGCGCCAACGGGAAGGGCCGCGTGCTGGCCTGCGAGATATTGCGGAACAACTCGGCCGTGGGCAACCTCATCCGTGAGGGAAAGACTCACCAGATTTACAGCATCATGGAGACGCATTCCAAGGACGGCATGATCACGCTCGACGCCTCGATCAAGCAGCTGTATCTGCGAGGCATCATTTCATACGACGTGGCGATCAACCAGGTGCGCAATCCGCAGGTTATCGCAAACGCCTAGTGTCGTGTCAACCGTATATTGTTGTTTTCAGCGAGCCGAAAAGCGGTTAGCGTCTGATCGAACATGGGGCGCATGAGCGCAGGACCAGCCATAGCTAGTTCGAGCGAATGCAACACGGCAGATGACCGCTTATCGACTCGCCCGAAGGGACTCTGAGACCGACGATATACGGTTGACACGACAGTAGCCGAGAAGAACAGCTGATATGGCGATCTTCATCGCTCTTCTCATCCCGCTGTTGGTCCTGGCCGTTGTATCCATGCACGTCGCTTTTGCCGGAAATCTTGAGGGCCGCGCGCATCTGGGCTGGATACTGCTGATAGTTTCCTGCGCGTTGACCTATGAATTCATCGGCAGATGGATGGCCACGCATCCCGGCCCCACGACGAAGATTCTCGTCGGATGCGTGGGCGCAATCCTTTTCGGCGCCCAGACGCCCCTGCTGGTCGCGTTGATAACTCACACCTTTTCGTTTCGCGGTACCGGAGGGCTGAAGCTCCTGGAAGTTCATTCCAGGGCCGAGCAGCTGATCTCCGAAGACGACTTGCCCGGCGCGATCGCGGAATATGAAGACATACTCACACAAACGCCGGACGATCTCGACGTTTGGATTCTTCTCGCCGATCTGCTCTACAAAAACGGCGAGCACCGAAGATCGGCCGGCGCATACGAGGTCGTCCTGAATCAATCGCAGGATTTGGCCGTGCACCGGCACTGCCTCGTCCTAACGAGGCTTTCCGAGCTTTACGCCCATCATCTGGATGATATGGCGAGGGCGCGCGGATTCGTCGAGACGATCATAAGAGAGCATCCCGGCACGAAATACGCGCGCTATGCGAGTGACCGGCTCAACAACATGTGAGCCGGCGTGGGAAAAGGCGGATTCCTCAGTTCCGACCGATGGGGCACTGCAAAAAGTTGAGCCTCCTCCTGCGTTGGCGGGGGGCGCGGAAAAATGTGTCGTGCGTCATTTTCGCCGCGGGCGCTGCGACTCAATCCGGTCGGGCGTGAAGAATATGTGGAGCGGCCGAGATGACGTTTCCATTCTGGATAGTGTTGGGAATACTGATCTTTCTGCTGGGGCTGTCGGTCTACCTGGCTCTCTCCGGAATCCTCGCGGGGCGTACATACATCGGGTGGGCGCTTTTAGTGATCTACCTGATGATATATTTTCCATTCGCGGCGGCATGGTACAGGGACCTGGCCGGAGTCTCTGTTGGGACGATATTTCATATTCTCTTTCTGGTTTTTCTCATCGCGCCGCTGGGCTCCCTTGGGGCCGAACTCTTGACGCTGACTATCATGCCCGACCCGTCCAAAGGGCTTCAGCTGCTCAAGATCCACACCGAAGCCGAAAAGTTGGTGAACCAGGATGACCTGCAGGGCGCCATCGAAGAATATGAGAGGATCGTCTCGGACGACCCGCGAGACCTCGACGCTCGACTCAGGATGGCCGATCTGTTGTGTCAGGTCGAGGAATACGGCAAGGCAGTCTCGGCATATGAGGCCCTGTTGGAAAAGTCGGCGGAACTCGATATAGATAGGCATTGCTTCGCTCTCACCAGGATTTCCGAGATTTGCGTCGGGCAATTCGGCGATTCCGGAAGGGCCCGTGGCTTTTTGGAAACAATCATAGAGACGCATCCCAATACGAAATACGCCGACTTCGCGAAAGAGCGTCTCGACGGCCTCTAGGCGGCGAGTCGCCGCGGACATGAGATGCTGCGCATCTCTTCCCTGACGAAGGGCGAAGGCTGATTCCGTTTGTGTTCGCGGGAACGCCCTTGGCAGAACTTGGTTAAATAGCCATTGTTTCATGACCGAGCTTACTGATTCAGTTTCAGCGATGACCTGTTCCATGCGGCTGCCACATAGCCGACGCAAGGATACGAAGTATCCGCTGTCAGCGGCCACTGGCTGCCGTCGCTGATTTGTTTTGGGGCGACCGCAGGCGGCAAAACGGTTGAAACCAGCCGCCCCGGAATGGTATAATAAACGGGTCGGTCGCGGGAAAGATGAAGGCGAAACGCGCAGGATCGGCCAGTACCATCAATCCTCTCAGATTCGTTGCCGCCACCCCCCCCGGCGAGTCGCCGGAGACATGAGATACCTCGTATCTCTATTCCTGGCGGGTCTTGAGAGCTGACTCCGTTTATGTGCTAGTGAATGCGCCTGACATCGGTCTGTGAAAAGAAGTTGTTCCATGATCGGCCTTACTGATTCAGTTTCAGCGAGGACCTGTCTCGGGCGCGTACCACATAGGTGAAGCAAGGATACGAAGTATCCGCTGTCAGCGGCCACTGGCCGCCGTGTGTGGGACGCTTAAGAATGCGGGTCACGGGCACTCGTTTTCCGTTTTTCGGAAACTGCGAACCGCCCGAAAATGAAAGATCGCTGATTTGGAATTTGACGAATATATAGTTTTGGGAATCGTCGCGGGTATTACGCTCGCGCTGAACCTGCCGTTCGGATTCTTGAGGTCCAAGTCGAGCAAGTATTCATTCCGCTGGTTTCTGTATATCCATCTTCCGGTGCCATTCATTTACCTGTTGCGAAGAGTGCTGATGTTCAACCTTTCCGCCGTACCCGTGCTGATCATAGCCGCTGCCATAGGCCAGGTTTGGGGCGGGAAAATCAACGGATCAGGAGCCGACTAGGCCCCTCGGCGGCTCTCGGCCCACGCAACGGCCAGATTGGAATTTGCGATGGAACAGCCCAAATGCGCATCCTGCGGCAAGCTCAACTGCATGCAGTCGGCTCCTTCATCCGAGCCGCCACGATTCTGCCCGATGGAGAATTACGGCGAGACCATCGAGATCGCCACGGCCGAATACAAGAGCGATCCGCAAAAAGAAAGGCTCGCGCTCGCGGCCGCGCGCGTCGAGGGGCGGGGCTACGGCAGATGGACGCGAGTGGAGGAGACGATACATTTTGCCCGCGAGATCGGCGCGAAAAAGATCGGCATAGCCACTTGCGTAGGCCTGCGGAAGGAATCGCAGTTGCTCGCCGAGATTCTCGAGAGCAACGGTCTCGAGCCCGTCAGCGTGTGTTGCAAGACTGGCGGCGTCGACAAATGCGAGATAGGGCTGACCCAGGAAGAGAAGATAATGGAGGGCTTTCACGAATCGATTTGCAACCCTGTGGCCCAGGCGCGCATCCTGAACGAGATCGGGACCGAGATGAACATAATGATGGGCTTGTGCGTCGGCCACGACATGCTTTTCCTCAAGGAGGCCGAGGCGCCGACGACCGTGCTCGTCGTCAAAGACAGGGTCACCGGCCATAATCCCGTCGCTGCGCTGAACTTAAGCCACTTCTACTACCGCAAGCTTTTCTCCGTATAAGGACCGCCGCATCAACTTCCCGCGCGCCCATCCGGCAAGCATGCCCGCAAGGACGAAGCCTGCGGCAATTCCTCGCGCTCCATCGGTCCGAATCACGTCTTCGCCCTGAGCAGCGGGTTGCTCCAGGCGGTCTTGCCGTCGGCGTCCTCGATCTCGAGCCTCGCAAAGGGCCAGTCTTCGGGTATTCTGAAATGAGTGTCGGTCATCGGCTGTCGGCCGAGGCCGCCCTTGTATTTGTTTTTGGGGCCGGGACCGACGAGGCGCGCGTGGACGACCGGCGAGGTCTCGGCGACTACGCGGTTGCCCTGCTCTATGGTTATCGATTCGAAGAGCGGCCCGCTCGAGCTGTAAAAGTTGCCCGCTCGGATAGCGCTCATTATATCCTCCCGGGAAAGCTCGGGCGCGTTGACCATGATCCATCCGCCTTTTTCCATCGGAGCCCCCTCGATAAAGTGGGAATCGTCCGTGGCGAAGCCGAGCAGGTCTGGCTGCTGCGTCAGTGCCGCGTCCCAATGGAAGGCCCCATTCCCTTTTCCGTAGGCCAATTGCGAGCTGCAGTTGTACACCTCGACACCGTGGAACGCTTTGTGGACTCCCTCGGCCACAGTGTTTGCGGACCAATGCGGATGCGCCCATATGAGGATGCTTCCCTGCGCACGCAATTTCTCGATTGCCTCCGAAAGCGGCATATCGTTCACGATGCCGCCGACGGACCCGATGCCGACCACATGATAGAAGACGCCCTGTTCATCATGCCCGTGCAACTCGATTCCATCGAGCATCACGAGCGGCCATTGCCCTGTCGAGTCGCCCGCGACGAAGGGAACCATGTGATCCGTTATCCCGATGAAGTCATAGCCGGCATCGGCATAAAAGGCGGCGGCCTCGGCGACCGTCAACTGGCCGTCCGAATGATCGGTGTGCATGTGGACGTTGCCCTTGTACCAATTGCCGGAGCAGTCATATCGAAAGCGGTCTTCCATGGATAGATGCGCCTCCTCGCTCGAAAACACGGCCGGGGGATGATTCCATTGCTTCGGGATTCTTGGGCTCCCAGAGTATACATCATAGGGCTTCGTATCGCCAGCAAAACCATGCTGATTTTTTCTGTTTCCCGGTTCCTTGTCGCTTAAACCCTGGCGTGCTACACTAATGCGAGTTATTGTAGTAGAGTCTTCATACGAAAGGAGGGAGAGAAGGCTGTGGTTTGCATTTTTGGGTATTCCCGCTCCCCACCTTTAGCAGTTAGGAACACCTCAAGCCCCAACCTTTTTTTCAACAATGGCGTATACGGAAATATTATGGCAAATGGTAGGAGTGAGGAGAACTCGTGAGATGCTCGCTCCGGTTTAAGTGTTCGCAATGCGTAAAATCTAAATAGTTTTGCCGTAAGAACAGGATGTCAAGCAAATTCTGTCAGCGTTCGAAGCGTACCTTTCTCGTAGGAGGAAAAGCATGAATGAGAATCCTGGTTTTGAGGGAATCATGCACATCGCGTTTGGCTTCTGGGCTTCAAAGGCCTTATTGAGCGCCGTTGAGGTCGGCCTCTTCACTGAACTCGCCGATGGCGCCCTGGAGGCCGATAGGCTTATCAACCGCCTTGGGATCCAAAATCGTGGCGCCCGGGACCTTTTCGATGCGCTTGTCGCCCTGGGCATGGTTAACCGCAATGACGGACAATATTCAAATACACCCGAAACCGATTTCTTCCTTGATAGGTCCAAGCCTTCCTATATCGGGGGCCTGCTCGAGATGGCCAACGCGCGGATTTATCCCTTCTGGGGCTCGTTGACTGAAGCTCTGCGCACGGGCGAACCGCAGAGCGAGGCTAAAGAGGGAGTAGATATATACGAAGACCCGGCACGGATGCGGGTCTTTCTCCAGGGGATGACAGGACTAAGCATACCTTCGGCAGACGCCATCGCGGGCAAATTCCCATGGGCCGATTATAAGACGTTCGTCGATGTCGGAGCGGCCCAGGGTGGGTTACCGGTGCAGGTCGCCCTGGCCAACGAGCACCTGACCGGCGCCGGATTCGACCTTCCATCCGTTGGTCCCATTTTCGATGAATACGTGAATTCGTTTGGGCTCGGCCATAGGCTCCGATTCCTTCCGGGTGATTTCTTCAAAGACCCGCTTCCGGAAGCGGACGTTCTGGTGATGGGGCATATTCTTCATGGCTGGAACCTGGAGGAAAAGCGCCTGTTGATAAAAAAGGCATATGAGGCTATTGCCCCGGGGGGCGCCTTCATAGTCTACGGTACCATTCTTGATGACGATCGAAGAATAAACGTGTTGGGACTGCTGGGTAGCTTGAATATGCTGATCGAGACCCCCGGCGGTTTCGAATACATGGGAAAAGAGTGCTGTTCATGGATGCGCGAGGCCGGTTTCCGCGAAACCCGCGTAGAGCATCTCGCCGGACCGGAATCGATGGTCGTCGGAATCAAGTAGCACCGATGCTAAGGGGAGGAAGCATTTGACATTTACATGGTAGTCGGTGGCAACATATATCGCTACTATTACGACGGGTTCGATCTTGTGGCGGCGTACGACGGCTCGAACATTCTGATAGCGACGGCGATGTTCGGTCGGGGCATCGACAGCCCAATCTCGTTTTATGATGACGGCGACGTCTATTACTACCACAGCGACGCGCTGGGCAGCGTGACCGAGATGACGGACGATGCCGAGACCGTAGTGCGGACATATGAGTATTCGGCCTTCGGCGAAATCCTGTCGCAGACCGGAACGCTCGCAAACCCGTTCACCTACACCGCCCGCGAACTCGACACCGAGAGCGGATTATACTATTATAGAAACAGATACTACAGCCCGGAAATGGGCCGGTTCATGACCCATGACCCGATATATTGGTTTGGTGGGGTGAATCTGTATCTGTATGTCTTCAATAATCCATTAGCATTTGTAGACCCTTTTGGTCAGGGAACCAGAATCAACGTAACTGTAGCTGTCGGAGGAGCTATTGTTGGAATAATCGGAGCAACAATATTCATGAAGGCCCCCATTCCAGGGGGAGCACTTATAGTTTTGGGTGGGTTGGCTACGATCTGGGGCCTCAACGAGATCATGAAAGATATGGAAAAGGCTCGGAAGAAAGGAGAAGAGAGCATAAGAGGTAAGGGGGATGATGACAGAGGCAATAAAGACACCACACGTCCAAGCGACATTCATGACGAGGAGAAGCAAAAAGAATTCTTCCCGGGTCAAGAAGAAGGAGACGCCCGCCCGAATCCTGAAGATCAGCATCCGTTGGCGCCTCCACAGCCCGAGAATATGTGTTTGATTGGATAAATGTTAGCAAGCCTTTAGGCCAAAGGAGGGCTGCTTGATGAAACAGAAGGAAGAGGAATGGCTAACAGAGAGAAAAAGAATCCTGAAACGCATAGCCTTGTGCTTCTTGTTGTTGGCTGTGCTCTTAGTTCTCTTTGCTCCTCTGAGCTGGCTTGTCACCGATAATAGAGAAAGAATCATGTGGATGTTTGCCCTTCTTGGCTCGATGTTCATAATATGGGGCTCGATTGTCGTGCAATACTCCATCCTCCCCATGCTAGATAGGACTGAATTGATTCTGCAGCGCCTCGCCCGGCTAGAATCCTTGTTGGAAAAAAAAGATGAGGTCAAGTCTTGACGGCCTGTTGCCGAAATAGCTTTCCCATCGGGTCTGAGCGATAGTATATCGGCGAAATCCTCTCGCAGACCGGCACGCTCGCCAACCCGTTCACCTACACCGCCCGCGAACTCGACACCGAGAGCGGATTGTACTATTATAGATACCGATACTACAGCCCGGAAGTGGGGCGGTTCATGACCCATGACCCGATCGGCTGGGCAGACGGGATAAATCTGTACAGGTATTCGTTGAACGACCCCCTGGGACTAAGGGATCCCTATGGCCTGCAAGCATTTTGTAAGCTTGATACGGGTGTTTCCGGTGGCGCTGTTCAGAGTCCTCCTGGAGTCAATCTCAGTGAGAATATCGAACAATCAAAAGAAATGAGTTTTTCTGAGTGGTATGATCATGTTAGCAACAAAGGACCGTGGGATTATAAACAGCAAGGGCGTCAGTATGAGGGTTTTGGCAACACCAATTATGGAGCGACGGGAAAGGCACTGGGGTTGCCAGACCAAGTGATAAAGCGAGGCGCCGGCTGGGCGGCGGGGAGAGCTGGAACAAAAGAAGATGGGCACTGGTGGGGGAAGGCACCTTACGGTGATAGCATAATAGATCAAATGTATATCGATCTAGGAATATCATATTACGATAACACTAACAAGAAGTAGCGGAAGAGCTTGCTCCCGTATAACTTATTGCCCGGGTGGTGGCCGAAGACAGAGCAGTAGATACGCGGATTGTCTACAATCCCTAACAGCATCGGCTTTGAGGAATAGTCATGTCACAAAAAAGGAACGCTTTAGTGGGGATGTTATTTGCTTGTGTAAGATGTTTTCTCTTTCTTTTCCTGGCTGTTTTAATACAATCTTGCAGCTATGCAGGGCAGGAAGAGGTAGAGCGCATTACATCGCAAGATTCCATGATTGATGCAGTGGTGATTCGCACAAATGCTGGCGCCACAACATCATATGGGTATATGGTCTACGTTGTTCCAAATGGCGGTGAGACTGAGAAGGGGCGGGAAGTCTTCAGAGCGCACAAGATTGATGGTTTCCAAGTAAAGTGGAGGAACTCCAGATTTCTGGAGTTGCATTACCAGAAGGCGCGCATTCTCCATTTTAGTAATTTTGAAACTGTACATGATATCCGTGGCCACTTTGAGGAAGTTGAAATCAGACTCTTTCCCCTAGA
>CBDUSG010000095.1:0-8729 GCA_965369575.1 uncultured bacterium
TTCCCGCGGGCAGCATCTCGCTTTGGCAGACCACCGATCAGGCCGTAGTAAAGGAAATGAAAGCGCTCGAGGCTACGCTCGTTCTGCCGATCCGTCGCGACAAAAGCCTGACCGGTGTCATGGCGCTCGGGCCCAGTACGAGGTATCGGGAGCTGTTCGAAAGCGAAATAGAGATGCTGTCGATCCTGCTCAACCATCTGGTCACGGCGATCGATAACACCAGGCTCATACGCGAAAAGCTCGAGACCGAGCGCCGCATGTTCGCAAATGAGAAATGGATGAGCCTGGGACGGCTGTCGGGCCAGATCGCACACGAAGTCAAGAACCCGCTCAGCTCCATAAAGGCGATCACGCATGTCATGCGCGAGGAGTTCCCGCCAGACAGCCGGTTCAATAAGGACCTTGCAATGGTCGAGGGCGAGATAGACAAGCTCGCCGGCGTCGTCAACCGCCTGCTGCAGGTGGCCCGTCCCGAGGCGGGCGATGAACGGCGGGCCGACCTTCGGCACGTAGTGGAAAACGTCGTCAACGTGCTCCGGGCCGAGGCTTCGCAGAATGGCGTAACCATAGATTTCCAGTGTGAGGACGACGTGCCAACGGTCAGGGCCGATCCGCTGTCCATCCGCGAGATCGTCTTCAACCTGATGCGCAATGGCATCCAGTCGATGTCTTCGGGCGGAAAGCTTAGCGTGGCGGTCTCGTGTGCCGCGCCCATGCGAAGGGCCGACCCGCCGGCGGTGGTAATGGCGATTTCGGACACCGGCCCCGGCATCCCGGAAGATGAGATTGACAAGATTTTCGAACCGTTCTATACGACCAAGGAGGTCGGCTCGGGGCTGGGATTGTGGATTGTTCGAGAAAAGCTCGCGGACCTCGGCGGAAGCATCACCGTAAAGAGCGACCGTGGAACTACTATGACGATAACGATCCCGATAAAGCCCATGCCCGAGCAGGCCCGCGCGGACGAGACGCCACCCGTCGAAACAGAGGCCGGCCGGGCTTCGCCCGAGGCCGCCCCGGACAAATGACAGGAGACAAGGAATGCTGCCCCAACCCCGGATATTGCTGGTGGACGACGAGGAACCGGCGCGCTATGGCATGCGGCGCGCATTGGCCAGCCTGACGGACGACATCATCGAAGCCGAAGATGGGAAACAGGCGCTGAAACTCGTGCGGGAAAAAGGGCCCGACCTGATCATCATGGATATCGCCATGCCAAAGATGGACGGCCTCGAGGCGCTCGAGCGAATCCGTGAATCGGCCGATCCGCCGCTCGTGGTCATGGTTACCGCGCACGGCTCGGAGAAGGTGGCCGTCGAAGCGATGAAGAAAGGCGCCTACGACTACATCTCCAAGCCCTACGATGTCGACGAGCTGCGCCTGGTCGCGCGCAACGCGCTCGAAAGGGTCTCACTCGAACGCGAGAACCGGCGCCTCGCGGCCGAACTCGAAAAGCACGAGGCCTACGGTGAGATCGTCGGCGCCAGCGAGGTGATGCGCAAGGTGTTCGACCGGATTGCGAAGGTCTGTCAGACCGACGTCGCCGTCCTGATCGAAGGAGAGAGCGGCACCGGAAAGGAACTCGTGGCCACTGAGATACACCGGCGCAGCCACCGAAAGAGCGGGCCGTTCATCGTGATGAACTGCGCCGCTTTGCCCGAGAACCTGATAGAGAGCGAGTTGTTCGGCCACGAAAAGGGCGCATTCACGGGCGCGACGGCCCAGCGCAAAGGGAAATTCGAGGCCGCCGACGGCGGAACTCTCTTTCTCGACGAGATCGGGGACATGAGCTTCAACACTCAGGCCAAGGTCCTCCGGGTGCTGCAGGAGAAAAAGTTCGAGCGGCTCGGCGGCGAAAAGACTATCGAGACCGACGTCCGCATCGTCAGTGCGACCAACAAGGACCTCACCAAGGCAACCAGCGAAGAGCAGTTTCGCGACGACCTGTATTACAGGCTCAAGGTCGTCAGCATCTGGCTGCCGCCGTTGAGGGAACGCAAGGGCGACATCGCCGTCCTCGCCAACCGCCTGGTGGCTCTTTTCAGCATGCAGCACAGGAAGACTGCTCTCGAAATAGACGCCGAGGCGATGAGGGCGCTGCACTCGTATTCCTGGCCCGGCAACGTGCGCGAACTTCGCAACGTCCTCGAGAGTTCAATCGTCCTTGCCACAGGCGATGTCCTCACGAAGGATGACCTGCCGCCGGAGATATCGGGCGGGCATGGCGAAGGACGCGCAGGCGCGGCGGGAGTCGACGACGATCTGCCGTTCCGCGAATGGAAAAAACAGATGGTCGCATCGGCCGAGCGCGAGTATTTCGTGCGAAGGCTCAAGGAGGGCGGCTACAACATCAGCAAGACGGCGCGCTCGCTCGAGATGCACAGGCAAAGCCTCCAGCAAAAGCTGCGCGAACTCGATATAAACGTGAAAGAGCTTCAAGGATAGCGTCTCCTGTCGTTCGAACTGATCCGGGTGAGGTTTGGTGTGAAATATTTGTTCACCGGCGATTCCGGTCGGGCGACCTGGGAAGAATGCGCAGCATCCGATGTCGGCGGCGACTCGACGCAACAAGAGAGAAGAAAAGGAGGATGATATGGTAGACAAGTCTGCAATAGGCAGAACGACGGGCACGGGCACGATGGTCGTCGAAAAGGGACACATCAGGCGATTCGCTCAGGCGATCGGTGATGACAACCCGCTATACAGCGACGAGGATTATGCGAAAAAGAGCCGCTACGGCGGCATAATCGCGCCGCCTACGTTTGCCACGACGCTCGGCTTCGAGAGCAAGGAGAATGTGCTCGATGGGCTGGACATAAACTTTGCGAGGCTGCTGCACGGTGAGCAAGAATACGAGTATCACAAGCCGATAATGGCGGGCGACGTCATCAGCTTCAGCACGAAGATCACGGACATCACCGAGAAAGAGGGCCGCAGCGGCGCGATGGACATCATCACGACCGAGACGACCGGACACAACCAGGACGGCAATAAGGTCTTCGTGGGCCGCTCGACCGTCGTTATCAGAAGATAAAGGGGGATCGAGACCGATGGCTGAAGCGAAATTGTTGTTTGACGACGTCAATGCGGGCGACGAGATACCCAGCCTCGAAAAGCCGCCCATCACAGAGGTGCAATTGGTCAAATACGCGGGCGCATCCGGCGACTTCAACCCGATACACACCGTCCATCATTATGCCGAAAAGGCGGGTCTCGGCGGCGTGATCGCGCACGGAATGTTGACGATGGGGTTCGCGGGCGAGCACGTAACCAAATGGATCGGCGACAGCGGCGCCCTCAAACGTCTGAAGGTGCGGTTCACGGCGATGACGCGTCCCGGCGACGTCGTAACGCTCAAGGGCGCCGTGACCGAAAAAAAGAAGGCCGACGGCGAGAACCTCGTCGAATGCGAGATATGGGCCGAGACGCAGGAAGGCGCCAGGACCATCACCGGAACCGCAACCGTCGCACTGCCGGCGAGTCGCCGGTGACATGAGATGCTTCGCATCTCTTTTCCTGACGAATATTGACGGCTGATTCCGTTTATGTGCGGCGGCGAGTCGCCGCCGACATGAGATACTTCGTATCTCTTCTTTTACACGTTGTTTCACAAGCAACCCTGCTGTTTCAGTTTCAGCGAGAACATTTCCCTCGCGACTAACACATAGCCGACGCAAGGATACAAAGTATCCGCTGTCAGCGGCCACTGGCGACCGGCGAGTCGCCGACATGAGATGCTCCGCATCTCTATCTATAGGAAGTCTACCACTGGCCGGCGGGTCGGACAGGGCAAGGCGGGCTTCGCGGAATGCGGCAAGTCACCGGCGACTCGCCGGGTCATTCTGTCTCTCTCGGCCCTTTTCAGCATGTGGCTGATTGTCCAGCAGTGCACTCCGAGGCCGTGGGCTAGCTCACGCAATCGACGAGGCCTATGTTGCAATGCCACATTCTCCCCTCCCGCACCTGCCTTATCGCCCTGCTAACTCCGTCGAACGGATAAACCATAGAATCTGTCCGATGGTCACCGCTTGGCCGGATAAATTCGGCCCTGCAGGTCGCTCCTCTTGTCTTGTGCGAATTCTGGTCGCATGGCGCGCGGCAATGGATTCTCGACCCCGCTGATGGCTGGAAAGACTCATCACACACAAGATTTTGAATGTTGTCGTTAATCTCCCGCCGAATCCACAATATTTTGTGTTGTCCGGGCCGGAGTTTCTTGACAAGTCGACAGACCGGATGATATACTTTAAGCGCAACGATACGAATGGGTTTTGTATTTTTGCGGGTGTATCGTAATCGAAAAAAGGGTGGAGTGTATCTGGTGGTGATATGAAATGAGTCCTCAAAATATAGTGGACATGGGACGGGAAGCGCTGACGATTACGCTGATGGTGTCGGCGCCTCCTCTGCTGGCGGGGCTGGTCGTGGGATTGACGATCAGCATATTTCAGGCCGTCACTCAGATTCAGGAGTTCACGCTCACGTTTATCCCGAAAATCCTGGCCGTTTTCATAGCGACGATGATATTTATGCCGTGGATGCTGCAGGTTTTTCTCGGGTACACGACGAATCTTTTTATCCAGATTCCGGCGCTGGCGAAATGACCGGCCCCGGCGGCGCAACGTCGTGAGGGACGAGTGGAGAATCCGTTCACATTCGCGCTCCTGAGATTTCAGGCTTACCTGCTGGTGTTGATGCGAGTGGGCGCGATGCTTTTTGTGGCGCCCGTGTTTGGGGGGTCGACCGTCCCGACGCAGACCAAGATACTTTTTTCGCTGATGCTCTCGCTGATCCTGCTTCCGATGACCGTGGTGCCGGCCGGCGCCGTAGCGCTCGATGCCGTGCCGCTGGCGTGGCTGGGAATCAACGAAGTTCTCGTCGGGTTGGTGATGGGCGTGGCGCTGGTCTTCATCTTTGCTGCGATCCAGTATGCGGGACAGATAATCGACTTCCAGATGGGTTTTGCGATAGTGAACCTGATAGACCCGACCCAGGACGTGCAGATACCGATCATGGGCTTTTTCCATTTTCTGGTTGCCATCCTGATTTTTTTGGCGATCGACGGGCATCACTTGATAGTGCGCGCGCTGGTGGACAGTTTCACGATAGCGCCGATCATGACGGCGGGCTTCTCGGGGCTGGTCGTCGGCGGCATCGCCAAGGCGTTCGGCGACCTGTTCATCGTGGCGATGAGGATAGCCGCGCCGACGATCGCGGTCCTGATGCTTTACAACGCCTCGCTCGGAATCATAGCCAAGACCGTGCCGCAGATCAACCTGCTGATAGTCGGCTTCCCGGTGCGCATAGCGTTGGGAATGATCGTTGTAGGGCTTTCAATGGCCTTCTTTCTACCGTATCTGTCGAGCGCCTTCGACCTGATGATCGAAAACGTCTACATGATTATGCGCAGCTTCTGAGGTAAACGATGCCGGAACCCACCGCAGGCGATAAGACCGAGCCGGCAACCCCGCGACGGCGCGAGGAGGTCAGGAAAAAGGGGCAGGTCGCCAAGAGCGCCGACCTCAATTCGGCGATAGTGCTCTTTGCCGCGATGCTGGCGCTTTACTTTCTCATGCCCGCCTTCATGCGCATGCTGATGGACATCATGCGCTCGTACATCGAGAATGCGGCCACGATGCGCGTCGACTACAACTCGGCCACCACCCTGATGATCACGGCGGTCATGCAGGCGAGCGGCTTTTTCCTGCCGTTCATGCTGATAATCGCGTCGGCGGCGCTGCTGTCCAATGTCGTGCAGGTCGGCTTCAAGCTCACCGGCTATCCGGTTGTGCCGCGCTTCGAAAAGCTCAATCCCATCTCAGGCTTCCAGCGAATGTTCTCTGCGCGCGCATTCGTCGAGCTGACCAAGTCGATCGTCAAGCTCGTCTTGGTGAGCCTGATAGCATATATGACGATCAGAGGAGAGTTCGACAGGCTCGTATCGCTGGCCAACGCGGACGTATGGGGCGCATGGGCCTTCTTGGGGAAGTTGTGCTTCACGCTCGGCATGAGGGTCGCAATCGCCTTTCTGGCGCTGGGGATAGCCGACTACGGCTTCCAGCGCTACCAGTTCGAGAAGGACATAAAAATGACCAAAGAGGAAGTGCGCCAGGAGATAAAGGACTTCGAGGGAGACCCCCAGATTCGCGCGCGCATCAGGCGCATACGCAGGCAGATGGCGATAAGCCGCATGATGGCCGAGGTGCCGCGCGCGCACGTAGTGGTCACGAACCCGACGGCCCTGGCCATCGCGCTCAGATACGAAAGCGAAAAGATGGCCGCCCCGGTCGTGGTCGCCAAGGGCGCCCGGCTGATGGCCGACCGCATCAGAGAGATTGCGGCCTCCAACGAGGTCCCCATCGTCGAAAACGCTCCGCTCGCGCAGCTTCTGTACAAATCGGTCGAGGCCGGCGCAAGCATACCCGAGCGCCTGTATCGGGCGGTTGCCGAGGTGCTCGCGTACGTGTATCAGATAGACAGGCGCAGCAGGGAAAGGTGGGAGTCGCTCAGCGCCGTCGCCGTCGAATAGCGGCATCCGGGCGCACGGCGCCCCGGGCTCGAAGAGTTCAAACAGGATAATCTCGAATGGGTCAAGCAGTGGTGAGTGCGAGGTTCTTGCGGCTGGCGCGCAATCAGGACGTGCTCGTGGCCGTCGTCGTCATCGGCATCCTGTTCATCATGCTGGTGAAGATGCCGCCGTGGACGCTCGACCTGCTGCTCACGATCAACATATCCGTCTCAGTGCTGATGATACTGGTGACGATGTACGTGCAGAACCCGCTCCAGTTCTCCGTGTTCCCGTCGCTCCTGCTTATTACAACTCTGTTCAGGCTCTCGCTCAACGTCGCCTCCACCCGGCTGATATTGCTCGAGGCATACGCTGGAAGCGTCATCGAGGCGTTCGGCACGTTCGTCGTCGGCGGCAACTACGTCGTCGGAATGATCATCTTCCTCATATTGATAGTAATCCAGTTCGTGGTGATCACGAGGGGCGCGGGCAGAATCTCCGAGGTCGCCGCCAGATTCACGCTCGATGCCATGCCCGGCAAGCAGATGAGCATCGACGCGGACCTCAACGCCGGCCTCATAACGGACGAGCAGGCGCGCGCCCGCCGCCGCGAGATCGAGGACGAGGCCGACTTCTACGGCGCGATGGACGGCGCCACCAAGTTTATCCGGGGCGACGTCATCGCCGGCCTCATCATAACCGGCATCAATATAGTCGGCGGGCTCATCATCGGGGTTTTGCAGCGCGGCCTTTCTCTCGCCGAGGCCGCCCGGACATACACCGCGCTGACGGTCGGCGACGGCCTCGTCGCCCAGGTGCCCGCGCTCTTTATCTCGACCGCCGCCGGCATCATAATCACCCGCAATATCTCCGAGACCAATCTCGGCTCCGACATAACCCGACAGATGCTCACGTTCCCGAGGGCGGTCGCGATAGCCGCCGTGCTGCTGGTGGTTTTCGCCGTCATCCCCGGCATGCCGACGATCCCGTTCCTGATTATCGCGTCCGGCGTCGGCGTCATATGGTACCAGCTCAATCGCTCGCAGGCCGAGGAAAAAACGGCAGAAGAACGCGAACTGAGGGCCCGCGAACAAGAGGCTCCGAAAGCGCCCGAGAACGTCGAGGGATTGCTCAAGGTGGACGCGATGGAGATCGAGATCGGCTACGGACTCATTCCCCTGGCCGACCCTAAGCAGGGTGGCGACCTGCTCGAGAGGATCTCCGACATCCGCCGCCGAATGGCGCTGCGCATGGGGATCGTGCTTCCGCCGATCCGCATTCGCGACAACATGGCCAACAAGCCCAGCGAGTACACGATAAAAATCAGGGGCAGCGAGGTCGCCCGCGGCGAACTGATGATCGATCATTACCTCATAATGAACCCCGGCCATGTGATGGAAAAAATCCCCGGGATCGAGACGACGGAGCCGGCCTTCGGTCTGGAAGCCACGTGGATAACCGAATCCAGCCGAGCCAGAGCCGAAGAGTTGGGGTACACCATCGTCGAGCCGCCCTCGGTGCTCGCCACGCATCTGACGGAAATCATCCATGCGCACGCCCACGAATTGCTCGGGCGACAGGAAGTGAATGATCTCATTGAAAACATGAAGAAGACGTCGCCGGTCGTCGTCGAAGAGCTCGTCCCCAACGTGCTCACGATGGGAGACATCCAGAAGGTGCTGCGAGGTCTGCTCAGGGAAAGGGTTCCCATACGCAACCTCGAGATCATACTGGAGTCGCTCGCCGACTTCGGGCGCCGAACGAAGGACCCGGTCGTACTGACCGAGCACGTGCGCCAGGCGCTTGCGCGAATCATCTGCCGGGAACACGCCGACGACAAGGGCCAGATAACGGCAGTCACGCTCGATCCGCGTCTCGAACAGAAGATAGTGGACTCGCTGAAAGAATCCGAGGCCGGCGCCTACATCGCGCTCGACCCGGTCTCCGTCCAGAAGATAATCGCCGCCTCCGCGGGCGAGTCGAAGCGCATGGTCGGCGAGGGCCGGCAGCCGATTGTCGTGTGTTCCCCAAGGATCCGGTCCCATTTCAAACAGCTGGTGCAGGGCTCTTTGCCGGGCCTCGTCGTGCTGAGCTTCGCCGAAATAGCGCAGGAGGCAAAGCTTCATGCCGAAAGGATGGTGAGCATCTAAGGTGAAACTCAAGCGATTTCGCGCTGATTCGATGCATGCGGCGCTTGCGCAGGTGAAGGAAGAACTCGGCC
>CBDUSG010000096.1:0-8693 GCA_965369575.1 uncultured bacterium
GAAACTGTAGAATCCGCGGCTGTCAAGGTATTTCATTGCGGCGGAGAGCCCGCGCGAAAAATCCATCCAATCCGATTCGCCGATGTCGCCGATCGCGTCAGCTCCCTCGAATACCGCCATTATATCGATGAATCCCTTCGGCGCGAAACTCGTCAGCCAGACCGTGCCGCCGACCCTCGCAATGAATCTTTCGCCCAGGTCGGACTCTGTCTCTACGAGGTCGGCCCAGTAGGAGGCTGAGTTTTTCGCCGCATACTCCTCGCTTCCGGCGAGAACCATGCGATGATAGTTCGTTCCCGTGGCCCCCGCGATTATCTGCAGATGCGGATGTATTATGGTGCCGCCTGCAAGCGGCATGTAGTTCCAGTTTATCGCGCAGTAAAACGCGGCCTCTCGCCCGGCCTCTTGCGCCGAGACCAGATACTCATGCGAGGCGAGGAATCCGTCGCAAAGCAGTTCGGGCGCGAAATCGTCCAGCGCCTTGAAATGCTCGTCGGAGAAAATTCCGACCGCGCTGAACGTGTCATAGGGGAACATGTTCGGAAATAAGACGGCCGCGCCTCGCCGTATGCGCTCTTTACCGCCCAGCTCCGGCGGGAATTTGGGCGTGACGTTCTCGATCATCTGCGGACAGAACGGGCACCCGAATTGCAGCGAGCGCTCGACCATTTCCGAAAGATCCGGCTTTGACATCAGGCGAATGGGAAAATGCAAGAGGCGCGCGGTGTGTCCGGTGAGCGGGTCCACCCGAATCTCGGTCGGCCGCTCGTTGGGCTCGAAGTTAAGAGCGGGATCGAGGAAAGTCGTTACACGTGTATGCTTTTCGAACTGGATTCTCATGGCGGCTCATGTCCGATCGGATTCCGCGCATCCGGCCGCGGCGGATTCCGACGGCGCGGCTAATACTCTATCATCCCCACGGAAACATTTTCAAGTACTCTCCAAACGCGTCCAATGTTGACAGCCGAATTCCTGGGTGCTATATTCTGCCAAGCGCCTTACGCAGGGGAGGATTTCAGTCATGAAACGGAAAATGGATATGCGCCTCATGGCGGCCTTCCTCACACCGGCTTCGGCAGTCTCGGCGTTGAGATGCCTCGCGGTCTGCAGGCAGCCGCTTCGCCTGCTCTATTACTACATAACGAAAAACGCTTTCGCATCCGATTCCATCAAGTTTTCCTTCCGCGCGCCGACGGGGCCCGTCGAGCTGAAGGCGTTCTCTCCCGAAGACGCGGTCACGCTCTTCATCATTTTCTGCCGCAGGGAATACACTCCCGAAAGAGGCGCCGAGGTCTTTGTCGATTTCGGGGCCAACATAGGGATCGCCGCCGCCTTTTTTCTCTCCAGAAACGACCGAAATATCGTTTTTTGCTTTGAGCCGAACTCGACAAACGTAAAAAGGCTGCGGGAAAACCTGCAGCCGTTCGAGGGGAGATACTTTCTGGAAGAGGCCTGCGTGGGCGTGCGGCCCGGAACGGTGGATTTCGGCGTCGAGCCCACGGGCGTTTATGGCGCCGTCGGGCTCACCGGCGAGGGGACACAGAGCGTTCAGGTCCCGTGCCGCGCCGCCAATGATATTCTTTCAGAGATCATACGCGAACGCTCGACAATCGATTTTCTGAAAATCGACATCGAGGGTTTCGAGAAAGACGTTATCAGGGCGATCGAGCCCGGATTGTTGGCGAACATCAGGCAGATACAGGCCGAAACCGGCGAATTCGACCATCAGATACCCGGCTTCATAAGGTCGCAATTCGGGGCCATTGTCAGATATCGCAGCGCTGCCTGAGAGCGGTGGAGGACATCCATCTTTCCAGGATAGTCACTCCGTGGATCGTCTCTTTCCGCGGCATTGACAGCCCGATTCGCGGATGCTATATTCTGTCAGGAGCGAAATAATGCGAGACTGCGGCCTGTCGGCAAAACGGCCGGGTCGGCAGCGCGCCTGTTACGGCAATCGAGCCGAAGGGAAATGACGACGGATGGCGGAGACGATCAGGATTGACGGCGGTACCATCGTTACGCCTCGCGGTCGAACTCGCGCGGCACTGGCGATCGACAACGGCACAATCGTCGCCATCGGCAGGGAAAGCGAGCTTCCGAAGGCAGGGCGCACGATCGACGCGACCGGCAAATACGTGTTGCCCGGCGTCGTCGATCCTCACGTGCACTTCCGGTATGTCGATACGCCGATAGACGAGGGCTTCGGGCTGTTGACCCGCTCGGCGGCCGTCGGCGGAGTGACGACGGTTCTGCCCTTTGTCGCATCGATGGAAAGCATCTCGACCGCCCTCGACATTTTCAGACAGATATACGAGATGGCCGCCCACGTGGACTGCTCGTTCCACATGGTCATATTCAAGGTCGAACAGATTCATGAAGTCGGCGAGCTTGTCGAGCGGGGTGTCACGTCGTTCAAGTTCCTGCTTCCGTACCAGAAGTCCGAGGCGCTCGACGGCGTCGGCGACATCGACGAGGGGCTGATCTTTCTGGGAATGCGGGAGATAGCCAAGGCCGGCGCGCTCGCGATGGTCCACTGCGAGAGCCCCGATCTTTTCTTCCGTCTGCGGGACGAACTCCTCGCAAAAGAGCCGGCCGACGCCCACTGGCACGACGCGCGCCCGAACGAATGCGAGGCCCACGCGATAGCGACCGTTTCGCACCTGGCGAAACTGACCCGCTGCCCGCTCTATATCGTCCATGTGTCGATCAAAGAGGGCGGCGACCTCATCCGGCGGGCGAGGGCCGAGGGCGTGCGCGTGTGGGCCGAGACCTGCCCGCAGTACCTTACGCTGACGCGGTTCGACACCGACAAGGTGTGGGGCAAGGTCAACCCTCCTCTGCGCGGGAAAGAGGACATCGAGGCGCTCTGGCGTGAGATCGGCAAGGGAACATTCGACTGCATCGGATCGGATCATTGCCCGCTGTCGCCCGAGGAAAAGGGCGACCTCTGGACCGCCAAGCCGGGCATGCCGGGCGTCGAAACCATGCTGGCCGCGCTGCTCGACAGGGGTGTCAACGCGGGGCGGCTCACTCTCGAACAATTGGTGCAATTGTGCTGTGAGAATCCGGCCCGCATTTTCGGAATCTTTCCGCAAAAGGGAGTGCTACAGGTGGGCTCCGACGCAGACGTCGTCATCGTCGACCTCGAGCAAGAACACACGATCGAGCTGGAAAAGATGCATGACGTTTATTCCTATTCGGCCTACGACGGATGGAAGCTCAAGGGCCGGCCCGTTTTGACGATGGTGCGCGGAAAGGTCGTGGCCGAAAACGGCGAGCTGGTGGGAGAGCCCGGCTACGGCAGGTACGTCCCCGCCTCCCTGCCGCAACCGCTGTGAAATCGACGAGAGGATCGCAATGAGCAAGTTGACCGTCGCAGGAATTCAGATGGGACCGTATCCCGGCAGCTACGCCGCCAACATTGAAAAGGCGGTCGAGGCGCTCGATAGGGCGGTCTCCAAACACAGCCCCGACGTCGTCTGCTTTTCCGAGATGATGACCGGGCCCTACTTTTGCCGAGTGTACGACGACGAGTATTTCACCTATGCCGAGTCCGTCCCCGGCCCGACGACCGAGACGTTTGCGGCCGAGGCGCGCAGGCACGGCATAGGCATAGTCGCGACCGCGTTCGAGGAATGCGACGGCAGCTACTACAACACGTCGATGCTGCTGTCGTCCAAAGGCGAGTTGGTCGGTAAATACAGGAAAACGCATGTGCCGTCATCTTCGTCGCCCATAATCAGCAGCGACGAGAAGTATTATTTCAAGCCCGGCGACAGCCTGCCCGTATTCGAGTTGGACGGCCTCAAGGTCGGGATGCTGATATGCTTTGACCGTTCGTTTCCCGAGACGTTTCGCACGCTCGCGCTCAAAGGCGCCGAGATCGTTTTTGTGCCCGTGTGCTCGTGGGGCGTGCGCGCCGACGCCTTTCAGTCCGAACTGCGCGTGCGAGCCATGGAAAACCAGGTTTTCGTCGTGGCCGTCAACAAGGCCGGCTTCGAGCAGGTCGAGGGCGAGGACGGCGGCCGCGACCATTTCGGCCGAAGCTGCATCATCGATCCGATGGGCGAGATAGAAGCGTCCACGGGCGACGAGCCCTGGGACATCGTGGCGGCGACGATCGACATGCAGAAAAGGACCGTGATGCAAGAGTCCCTCGTCAACTGGCTGCATGAGAGACGGCCGGAATTGTACGAGGGACTGTTGGACCCGAAATCGCAATAACCGGCGCTGCCGGCCCTTACTCCGGGATGGTCCTGCGCGGTCCAAAAGCGGTTGCATTTGGGCTTCTCATATGCTAGACTATGCCGCGCCGATTCACCGCAACCGGCGAGCGGATGACGGTTTGCGCAGGTTTCCGCCTTTCGGCGCGGGCCGCCCGTCGCGCAGGCAAAGAGCCGCACAGGCAAAGACTCAGAGATGCCGCAGGTGAAAAGCAAATTTCCGCCGTGGATAAAAAAGCGCCTGCCCGCGAACCCGCGGGCGGACGTCACCCGGCGCATACTCGAGCGGCACAATCTCGACACCGTCTGCCGCGGCGCTCACTGTCCCAACACGGGCGAATGCTTCGCGAGCGGCACGGCCACGTTCATGATAATGGGCAGTGTGTGCACGCGCTCGTGCCGGTTCTGCGCGGTCGGCGGGGGCGAGCCCTCTCAATTGGACGAGTCCGAACCGGCGCGCATCGCTGCCGCTGCAAAGGAGATGGGGCTTCGCCACGTTGTCGTGACGTCGGTCACCCGGGACGACCTCGAGGATGGCGGCGCCGCTCATTTCGCGGCTGTGATTTCGGCCGTGAGAGAGCTGAATGAAAAGGCGTCGGTCGAGGTGCTTGTGCCCGATTTCAAGGGGCGCGAAAAGTCGGTGCGGACGGTGGTTGAGGCCGGTCCCGACGTGTTCAACCACAATATCGAGACGGTCCCCTCGCTCTATGACGAGGTAAGGCCGGGGGCCGACTACCGGACGTCGCTCGATGTGCTGCGTCTTGCGAAAAAGCTTGGAAAGGGCATGCTGACAAAGTCCGGCCTGATGGTCGGGCTGGGCGAGCGGCAAAGCGAAGTCGAGGCCGTGATGGCCGACCTGAGGGATGCGGGCTGCGATATCCTGACGATCGGGCAGTATTTGTCGCCCTCGAGCGGGCATCTGCCGGTCGTCGAGTTCATCGAGCCGGCGGTGTTCGACGTATACCGGGAGATCGCGATGCGCATGCGATTCAGAGCGGTGGCGTCGGGTCCCTTCGTGCGCAGTTCGTATAATGCTTTGGAGGTGAAGGAGCAGGCAGAGATAAATTGAATGCTACGGAGGTCAGGCGATGTACGAATTGAAGCTTCCCGACCTGGGCGAAGAGGGAGGAGATGAGGCTGTCGTTTCGCTGTGGCATTTCGAGGAGGGGGACGAGGTTCATGAGGGCGACGACGTCGTGGAAATGACCACCGACAAGGCGACGTTCAACGTTCCGTCCCCGAAGACGGCCATACTGACGGAAATAGTGGCCGACGAAGGCGAGACCGTCGAAGTGGGTGAGGTGCTCGCCATCCTGGAGGAGGAATAGAAAACGGTTCGCTATATATCAAAACATATGGAAAAGCTTCCGCCCTACCTGTTTGCGCACATCAATCAGATCAAGCTGAAGGCGCGCAGGGCTGGCAAAGACGTGATCGACCTCGGCATGGGCAATCCCGATCAGCCCACTCCGCATCACGTAGTGGACAGGCTGTGTGAGATCGCCCACGATCCGAGGGCGCACAGATATTCCGCCTCGAGGGGTATCCCGCACCTGAGGCGCGCGATCACGAACTGGTACGGCCGGCGCTTCGGCGTCGATCTCGATCATGAGACCGAGGCTATCGCCGTGATCGGCTCGAAGGAGGGCATCTGCCACCTGTTCATGGCGATCCTCGACCAGGGCGACATGGTGCTCGTGCCGAGCCCGAGCTATCCGGCACACTATTTCGGTGTCGTGATCGCGGGCGGGCAGGTGTACAGCGTTCCGCTGACCGCCGAGAGCAACTTCTTGCCCGACCTGTCAAAAGTGATGCAGCAGGTGTATCCGCGGCCGAAGGTTTTGATACTGAATTATCCGAACAATCCTACGACGCAGGTCGTCGATCTGGCCTTTTTCGAGGAGATCGTCGAGTTTGCCAAGAGGGAAGACATCCTGGTCGTGCACGATCTGGCATACAGCGAGATTTGTTTCGACGGCTACACTGCCCCGAGCTTTCTGCAGGTTAAAGGCGCGAAAGAAGTCGGCATCGAGATCTACTCGTTGTCCAAGACGTACAACATGGCCGGCTGGCGCATCGGCTTCGCGGTCGGCAACCGCGAGGTGATAGGCGCGCTCGCCAAGCTGAAGAGTTACTACGATTACGGCGTGTTCACGCCCATCCAGGTGGCCGCGATCACCGCCATCGAGGGCGACCAGTCGTGCGTCGAACGGCAAGTCGAGATTTACAGGAACAGGCGCGACCTTCTCGTCAACGGTCTCAACTCCATGGGATGGAACGTCCCGCTTCCGAAGGCGACGATGTACGTTTGGGCGCCCATCCCGGAAAAATTCAGGAGTATGGGATCGATGAAATTCTCAGAGCTGCTTCTCGAGGAGGCTCTCGTCGGCGCCTCGCCCGGGATCGGCTTCGGCGCCTCCGGAGAAGGATACTTGAGGCTCGCGCTCGTCGAGAATGAACTGCGCATAAAGCAGGCCCTGCGGGGAATCAGGAAGCTCATGAAGAGCGACAGGGCGGAATCTCCGGCCGCTGCGGCCGGTTCCAAAAAGGAGGATTGAAAGGAGGATTAAAGGGATGGCCCTTTCGGAAAGGGCGCGCTTGCTCAAGCCGTCTCCAACGCTCGCTATCACGGCCAAGGCCAACGAACTGAAGGCACAGGGAGTCGACGTGATAGGGTTCGGAGCCGGCGAGCCCGACTTCGATACTCCCGACCATGTAAAGGCCGCGGGCATCGAGGCGATACGGAGCGGTTTCACGAAATATACGGCCGCCTCAGGCATGCCCGAGCTCAAGAGCGCCGTCGCCGCAAAATTCAAAAGGGACAACGGCATCGACTATTCGACCGCCGAGGTGACGATCGGCTGCGGCGCAAAGCACATCATATACAATATCTTCCAGGTCGTCTGCGATCCGGGCGACGAGGTCATCATTCCCTCGCCTTACTGGGTGAGCTATCCGGAGCAGGTGCGCCTGGCCGGCGGTGAGCCGAAGATAGTCGAAACGACGAATTTCAAGATGCCGGTCGAAGCCTTCGAGGCGGCGGTGACGCCCCGGACAAAGATGCTGGTGCTCAACAGCCCGTGCAATCCGACGGGCGCGATATATAACCGCAGCGAACTGGAGGCGATAGGAGAGGTCGCTCTCAGGCGTCGCGTGATGATTCTGTCGGACGAATGTTACGAGAAGATTTTGTACGACGGAAACGAGCACCACAGCATCGGCTCTTTCAGCGAGGGCCTGAAGGACCTGACGTTCACCGTTAACGCCGTGTCGAAGGCGTACTCGATGACCGGCTGGCGCATCGGCTATGCCGGCGGACCCGCCGAGTATATCAAGGCGATCGGCAGCGTTGCGAGCCAGTCGACGTCCAATCCGTGCTCCATCGCGCAAAAAGCCGCGATCGCAGCGCTTTCGGGCGATTACACCTTCGTCGAGAATATGCTCGTCGAATTCGACAAGCGCAGGCGGATTCTCGCCGAGGGCCTCAACGAGATACTTAAGGACGACACCGCCCTGCCTGAGGGCGCCTTCTATTTCTTCCCGAGCATGGCGGCGTTCGTTGATAAAGAGTTCCATGGAAACCTCGTGAGGACCGCCGACGATCTTTGCAAGGTGCTGATCGAAAAGGCGCGAGTGGCGGCCGTGCCGGGCACCGGCTTCGGCGATCCGACGCGGGTCCGCTTTTCGTTCGCCACGTCCGAGGAGAACATTCGCGAGGGCCTTTCGAGGATCGCACAATGCCTGGGAGCGGGATGACGCTATGAAGGAAGTAGGAGTCGGCATAATCGGGCTGGGCGTGGTCGGGTCGGGCGTATACGAGACTCTGACCAGCCATTCGGAGGAGATTGCCCGGCGCACCGGTATCAAACTGACGGTCCGTAAGGCCGTCGACATAGACGAGTCCCGCCGCGAGTCTCTCTCGATTCCGGATGGGATATTCACAAAAAATGCGAAGGATGCCATCGGCGATGACTCCGTCGACATAGTGATCGAGCTCATCGGCGGCTATTCACCAGCCGGCGAGTTCATAATCGAATCCCTGAGCAACGGCAAGCACGTAGTCACGGCCAACAAGGCTCTGTTGGCAAAGCAAGGGGCCGAACTGGTCGAGCTGGCCGTGAAAAACGGGGTGGACCTCTGTTTCGAAGCGAGCGTGGCCGGCGGCATACCCATCCTCAGGGCCTTACGCGAAGGTCTGGCCGCGAACAACATCCATCACATTTACGGCATCGTCAACGGCACGTGCAACTACATCCTCACGCGAATGACGTACGAAAACATGGGCTTCGAGCGTGCGCTCAAGGAGGCCCAGAAGAAGGGATTCGCCGAGGCCGATCCGACCCTCGACATCGAGGGCGATGACTCCGCGCACAAGCTGGCGATCCTGGCCTCGATAGCGTTCAACACCCACGTCGACCTCTCCGACATTCACGTCGAAGGCATCACGAGAATCACACACATGGACGT
>CBDUSG010000097.1:0-8679 GCA_965369575.1 uncultured bacterium
GATTCGTGTTCAACACGGCTTCGTTCATGATCTTCAGCTCCGCCTCCTGCTCGGGACTGAGTTCTTCATCGAGCAGAAGATGCAACTGCGAAATTCTTCCCTCACACGTCTCCATTGTCAATCAACTCCTTCGCCCATTTCGATGAGCTTTTCCTTCAGCTTCTTCCTCGCTGCCTGCAGGCGGTTGCCTATCGACGGCTTGGAAATGCCGAGGGTATCGGAGATTTCCGAGTACGAGAGTCGACCAAAGTGTTTCAGCATCACGACGACCCTGTATTTTTCCGGAAGCGAATCGATGGCCTGCAAAACAACATCTCGGCGGTCGTCTTCGGCTTTCGCGCCGACCGTGGGATTATTCGCTGCCGAATCGGCGAATGCGCGCTCGCGGTTTTCGCGTCGCACCGCCTTCCTGACGTGATCCTTGCAGCGATAAACCGCGGCCTTGCGAAGCCACGCGCGAATCTTTCCCGGATTCCGGATCTTGTGAAAATTCCGATATGCCTCGACGAAAACTTCCTGCATCACATCCTCGGCATCGTGCATGTTTCGCAGCTTTGCATAGGCCACCGCGAAGACCGCCCTTTTATGTTCGCGCACAAGTTCGCCAAAAACCTCGGCGCGGTCCTGGGCCTTGGGCTCCATTAATGCTTCTTTCTTCCGATACTCATTCTTCGCTTTGCCGCTGCGATCTTTCTTGTCGGACGCGTCCAATGCGTTTCTCACTATATAGTCGTTGCCGAGGGTGAAAAATAATGGTAATTCTCGCAGAAATTTTCAATAAGAGCAAATATTGTTCGAGATGTGAGGCTGGCCGTCGGAAGAGAATCGGGAGCCGAATCGTCTCGATTGAAGCCGCGGAGCATAAAATCGGCCCTTTTCGGCCGCTTTTCATTGCATTATTGCCGCGCTTGGTGTATGATTGAAAAAGGTGGAATCCGCAATTCCGACAGATATTTACACGGACAACAGCCCGGCGTGAGGATAGAGGCCACAGCTCCGACGCGTATCGATCTGGCGGGAGGCACGCTCGATCTTTATCCGATATATCTGCTCGAAGAGGGCGGGCTGACGGTCAACTGCGCCATTGACATGTACTGCTCGGTCTCGCTGGAGGAGCGCCTGGACAAAAAAATCCGAATCCATTCGATCGACCTCGACATCGAGGAATCCTATGACGATTCGAATTCGATCTCGACTGACGGTGCACTTGAGATCGTCGCGAGGGCCGTAAAGTTTTTTCGCCCGGAAGTCGGGCTTGACGTGACGACGGAAAACCGGGTGAGGCAGGGCTCGGGCCTGGGCGCCTCCTCTTCGCTGCTTATCGCCGCTCTGGGCGCGCTGAACGCGCTGACAGGCTCCGGTCATTCGCGCGAGCGGCTGATCGACGTCGCCGCCGACCTCGAGGCACAGTGCATTCGGGTGCCCACGGGCAAGCAGGACTACTTCGCCGCTGCGTTCGGGGGCGTCAGCGCACTCTGGTTCGATGCCGGAGGAAACAAGCGCGAGAGCCTTCTCGACGGCGAACGGGATGTCCGCGAGCTGGAGCGCCGGCTCGTCCTGTCATTTGCGGGCGCGCCGCGGTTCTCCGGCGCGACAAACTGGAACATGATAAGGAGCTATGTCGAGGGTGAGCGCGCGACCGTCGAGGGAATGGGCCGCATAAAAGAGGTCGCCCGAAGCATGCGCCATTGCGTCGTCGAGCGCGATTGGGACGGCCTGGCGGATGTCATCGCGCGCGAATGGGAAAACAGGCGATCTCTGGCCGAGGGCGTCACGAACGAGCGAGTCGACCACATGATGAGCGCGGCACTCAATGCCGGCGCTCTGGCGAACAAGCTTTGCGGCGCCGGTGGCGGCGGATGCATGATAACGTGCGTCGAGCCGGCCGGCCGCGCCCGGGTCGAGGAAGCCCTCGCCGCAGCGGGCGCCGAAGTGCTGCCGTTCAAGATAGTGACCGAAGGAATAAGGATCGAGCGGAGACCCTGATGGGAGAGCGAAACATGGCGGAAAAGACTATGCCTTGCATGATTTTCTTAATCCTGCTCGCAGCAATGTGCCTCGGCTGCTCCTCGGTCGAGGCGCGCCGAATGCCGAAGAACCCCGATCCCACAATAAAGGGCGAGGTCAACAAAGAAAAGGCCGCGCGCGCCCTCGAGATGAAACTCACAAAGCATATCCAGTACCTCGAGCAGAACGCCGAGCGGTTCAAGAAAGAAGTAGTCTCGCTGCCGTCGGGCGATTCCAGGTATTACTACAAATATTACGACGAGTTCCCGGAAAAAGCCGAGGGAGTCGACATCAAAATCACTTCTCTGGAAACTTTCTCACCTTCATACAAGGGAGAAGCAAAGTATCGGAAAGTCAGATATCAGACGCGGTATACGAAATCCCAAAGTCGGGCGTCAACGGACGAGGACTTTATCCGCGACGAAGGCATGCAGAATGAAATCTACGAATTCGACGGCGCCAAGTGGGATCTCAAAAGCTCCATCTTCGAAGTGCGGCAGACGTCGATTTACAGTGAGGACCGCTGGCGTGCGACCCGCGGACGCATCACGCGCACGGAAGAGGAAAAGCCGGAGTTGTTCGTGGATAAAGTGCGCAACCTGTTCGGATTGCTGGACTGACCCACAAATATTGTCAGCGACCCATCCATGATTATCTCGAAACAGAAGCCACTCGAAGAAGTCAAGGCCGCCGTCGAAGACTACCACAGGCTGGCGATTGTCGGGTGCGGAGGCTGCGCCGCGGTGTGCCAGGCCGGCGGAACGAAGCAGGTCGAGCAGTTGGCGCAGTCGCTCGAAGGGAAAGAAGTTGTGTTTACGCTTCAGATCGACGAGCCGTGCGACCAGCGAATACTCTCACGAGAATTGCGCCGCGTATCGGTCAGACTCGAAAAGGTCGACGCCGTGATCGTGCTTGCCTGCGGAGCGGGAGTTCAGACAACCGCCGCCGCCGTCGCAAAACCGTGCCTGGCGGGTCTCGACACGCTCTTTCCCGGAACGGTCGTCCATTCCAATAATTACATCGAAATCTGCAGCGCCTGCGGCGAGTGCATCCTGAACCGGACGGCGGCCATCTGTCCGCGGACGCTGTGCCCCAAAGGCATCGCCAACGGCCCGTGCTCGGAGAAGATCGACGAGCGATGCAGCGCCGACACCGACGCCGAATGCGTGTGGGTGAGCATAACCGGCCGTTTAGAAGCGATGGGGCTCCCGGAACTCGATCTGGATTTCTCGCCGGTGCATGCGGGTGCGCACTCCGCGCCGCGCAAGATGGCGAAAGCCTCTGAAAAAGAGCCGCCGAAATGAAGAAGATTCTGGAAGCGCATACCCCGCTCGATGCGGAAATCGACGGATTCATCTCCGGCCTGGCCGGCCGCGACGGTATCGATGCGATCCTGCTGGAAGAATGCGGCGGCGTAAGCGTCATCACCGCCGCCGAAAAGCTTCGGCAGAACTGCGACAAAGAGATCATCATCAAGATCGCGTGCCGCGACCGAAACCGCATAGCGCTGCGTTCGCTGATAGTCACCGCCGCGAGCGCAGGCTTTATGAAACTTCTCTTCGTCGACGGGGTGCACCCGATTCGAACCGCATTTCCCGAGGCGAAGCCGGTCTACGAATTCGACTCGCTGGGTCTTTTGCGCGTGATAAAGCACGGCTCGCCCGAATTCGGGCCGGGCGACGATTTCCCTCCGGCCGCATCGGAATGGACCATCGGCGCGTGTATCGGCGGCGCGACCCGGGCGGATATGGCACGCGCCAAAAAGTTCCTCGAGGCCGGAGCCGACATGCTTTTCACGCTTACGTTCGAAGGCATACGCGGCCTCAGGAAGCTGACCGAGCGACCGATCTTCCTCTGTGTCGAAGAGGCGGAAACGGCTGACATGAAGGAAGCCGTCGAGAAGGCTGAATCCGCCGGGGCGAACGGGATTAACCTCGTAATTCCGACATCCGGCAGGGCGTCCTATGGAAACGTTATTGCAACAGGATGAAGGTCAGGCAATCCTGGCGATGGGCAACGAGGCCCTGGCCAGAGGCGGCATCGAGGCCGGAATCGGATATTTCTCGATGTATCCCGGCACGCCTGCGACCGAGATCGGACAGACGTTTGAGCGCCTCAGAGACGGTCTGCCCGGGCTGTACATGGAATATAGCGCCAACGAACACGTCTCTCTCAACGGCGCGATGGGAGCTTCGTGGGCCGGCGTAAGAGCGATGGTGGCCATGAAGCACGTGGGCATGAACGTCGCGGCCGAGCCCGCGCATTTCCTCGGATATACAGGCGTCGACGCGGGGCTGGTGATAGTGATCGGCAGCGACCCCGGCGCGACAAGCTCGACGGGCGAGCAGGACGACCGCTGGTATTCGCTCCACACGCACATACCTGTGCTCGAGCCGGCCACGATACAGGAGGCGAAGGATTTCACCCTCGCCGCCTTCGAACTCTCCGAAAAATACAGCGTCCCTTTTGTCGTGAACGCCCCCTCGCGCCTCTGCCACAACATCGGCGACCTGCTCCTCGGCCCCGTAGAAAAGCGCAAGGGCAGGGGAGAGTTCAAGCCGAACTACCAGCGCTACTTCAACCTGTTCGGCCAGGCGGTGCAGAACCACCAGGCGTGCCTCGACCGGGTTGCGGCGCTTGCGGCCTCGCCGGACTCCGCGAGGTTCAACAGGATAATCCCCGGCGACGCCGAATGGGGGATCGTCACATCCGGCGTGAACTATCTGTACGTAATGGAAGCATTGGAGATACTCGGGCTCTTCGACGCGCCCGTATTCAAGATCGGCATGAGCTACCCGTTCCCGAGCGGGCAGCTCCTCGAGTTTGCCAGGGGTCTTGACAAGTTAGTGGTCATCGAGGACCTCGAAGGCTTTCTCGAGTTTCAGCTCAAGCGCCACGCTTTCGACCTGAAGCTCGAGTGCGAGGTCGTTGGAAAGGAATTGATCCCGCCCTCGGGCGAGACGAACCCCGACATGGTGCTCGAGGCGCTCGGCCGTGTCGCCGGCAGGCCGGTTCCCGACAGAATCCGGCGCGCCGCTTCGATCGGCGACGAGATAGTGGCAAGCATCCCGCAGCGGGTGGCGACCTTCTGCATCGGTTGTCCGCATCGGGCTTCGGTCTTCGCCGTCATTTCGGCGACCGGACGCGACGCGATCATCGGCGGCGACATCGGCTGCTACACGATGGCATCGCTGCCGCCGTTCAAGGCCGCCGATTGGTGCACATGCATGAACTGCGGCCTGAGCGCCGCGCAGGGGATCAGCCACGTGAGCGAGAGCGAGAACGAAAAACCGATCGTCACGTTCGTCGGCGATTCGACATTCTTCCATTCGGGCGTTCAGGGCCTGCAGAACGCGATCGCTCACGACGCCGAGGTCCTGCTCGTAATACTCGACAACCGATGGGTCGCGATGACGGGACACCAGCGCAGCCCCACGACGACGACCGACGTCAGGGGAGGGGCGCTGGACGCGATCGACATGAAGGCCCTCCTGAAAAGCCTCGGGGCGCGCCGCGTGCGCGTCGTCGACGTCTTTGATTTCGCGCGGCTGAGGTCGGTCATAAGCGATGAGCTGGGGCGCAAAGGGATGCGCGTCGTGATCGCCCGCGGCGAGTGTTCTCTGCAGTCGAATCGGCGCGACCGCTACGTGCCTCCGCAGTATGCCGACGCATATTCGATCATAAGGGAGAGATGCCAGCGATGCGGGGTGTGCTACAAGGAATTTGGTTGTCCCGCCGTAATAGAAGCCTCCGATGATGGAGGCGAATTCTACTATATCGACGAGGAGGTCTGTGTGCGCTGCGGCGCGTGCAAGACCGTCTGCCCGAACTCGGCCATAGTTTACTCGCGCATCCGTCCGCGCGAAGATCGATCCGTCCTGCACGCGGCCCGCGGGGGTGAGGCGTAGTGCCGGTATACAACGCTCTCATAGCGGGCATCGGCGGACAAGGGGCGATCACGCTGGGAACCTTTCTCAAGAAGGCCGCGCTCGAAGCCGGCATTCATGTCAGCGGCTCGGAACGCAGGGGAGGCGCTCAGCGCGAGGGGCACGTATCCTCGATTGTGAGATATCAGTGGAGTGATAACGGCCGCGGGCCGGACGAGCGGCGCGAGGTCTGCTCTCCGATGTTGACCGCCGGCGGCGCCGATCTGCTCATAGGGCTGGAGCCGCTCGAGGCGGCACGGCTGGCGCGATACCTGAACGAGGACACGACGGTAATCCTCAATTCATTTGCTCTTCGGCCGATACCGGTCAAGCTGGGCGAGGCCGAATACCCCGCCATCGAGAGCATAACCGAGATGCTTGGCCGGCTAACGGATCACATTTACGCATGGAACCTCACGGAGATGGCGCGCGAACGATTCGGGCACTCACACGCGATGAACGCCGTCTGTCTGGGCATCGCCTCGAGGCTGGCGCGCCTGCCCGTTTCCGAGGCGCACCTGCTCGCCGTCCTCGAAGAGGGGGGCCGCCCTCAGGAGATCGAATGCTTTAAATACGGGATAGACCTTGCCCACGAAGCGGAGCGCTAATATTTAAAGCGGAGCGATAACAAATGAAGCAGACCGATAACAAGAAGACCCCCGAAAGTCCGGGCGTAGCTTTTCTGGTGACGGCCCAGCGAAAGCTGATCAAGCCGCGGCTGCAGAACAAGCTTATCCTGGCCTTCGTTTTCACTGCGGTCTTTTCCATCGCCGTTTCCACGCTCCTGGTTGTGACGTTGACGACCTTCCTGGCGGAAAAAGAGATCGAGGAAACAGTCACTCAGGCCGCGGCCACCGTCCTCTCGGAGATCGATCGTTACGAAGAGCAGGCGCTCGTGTCCCTCAATGAGACGCTCAAAAGGCCGAAGTTTTCCGCCGAAGAATTGAAAAAGGAGAACGTGCCGCGCCTTTTCACGCCGCCGATATCAGCCGGAAGCGAAGCGCCCATCGGACTGTGGGTTCCAAGCGGGCAAGCCATTCCCGGCAGCGGTCCCGGCAAGCCGTCGACATCGCAGCCGCTGGTGCCGCCTTCTGCGACAAAGACGATCATGCTGACCGAGATCGACAATATTCAGACACTGCTTGCGGGCGGCGCGATCCCGATAGCCGATGAGGAGCGTCAATACGGCACCCTGCTGGTCGGATACGTGCTGGGCAAGAGTTTCGCGCAGGACCTCGAAATCATGACGGGCGTAGATATCCGAATTTTTTATGAAAAGGCGCCGGCCGCGCCTCCGAGCATTTTCTTCGAGGGCAGCAGCCGAGAGCTTTCGCAGGCAGCCCTCAAGGAGATAGATCAGATAGCCGCAATCATGAGTGAGCACCGAAAGCTCAGACTGATCCTCGAAGGTCATACCGACTCCACAGGTACCGAAAAGGAAAACTATAAGCTCGGTCTGCGACGGGCCGAAGCAGTCAAAAAGGCGCTGACCGACACAGGCATATCGGCCGCGCGCATCCGCACGACCAGTTTCGGGGAGACTCGCGCGATCGCATACGAGTCGGACGAAGAAAGCCGCGCGTTGAACAGGCGTGTGGAGCTGGAGCTCAGGTCGCGCGAGCCGCATCAGGTGGGCGCAATACAGGATCTGCCGATGACGTCGATGATAAAGGAGAGCATCTTCACGCGCAAGCAGCCGCGTTACGAACGCGACGCGCTGCTCAAGGGGGACCCGTATCGGGCCGTCTACCAGCCGCTCGTAGATTATAAGGGAAAAGTGCTGGGCGTCGTTTTCGTTGGATTGCCGCGTAAATACACGTTTGCAGCCACTGTCAGAGCCTGGCATTTTTTCCCGATCATCCTTGCGGTGGGTTTCCTGCTGGCCGTCGTGCTCGGCTACACGATATCGCGCGGCATCTCGCGTCCCATCAGACACCTGTACAGAGGAGTCCTCGCCGTGGCCGACGGCGACCTCGAACAGCAATTCGTCGCCGAGACAAAAGATGAAATCGGCGACCTCGGCACGGCCTTCAACATAATGACGCGAAAGCTGCGGCAACTGAAGGAACTCGAGCAGGAGGTGCAGCGACGCAACAGGCTTGCCGCTTTGGGCGAGCTTTCTGCGGGCGTCGCCCATGAGATCCGCAACCCGCTTGGAGTCATCAAGAACTCGGCCGAGATGCTCCGCGACCGTATCCAGGACGAATCAAAGAGGCGAGAGCTTACGGGTTACATAGTCGAGGAGGTCGAAAGGCTTAACAAGGTTGTGACGAACTTCCTCCAGTTTGCAAGGCCCGCCGAGCCCAATCTCGAAATCGTAAATATCAACGAAGTGATCGAGCATACGATCACATTTCTTGAGCCCGAAACCCAATCGACGAACATATCCATCGAGAAGTCCTTTGCTCCCGACCTCGCGCCGGTCCTCGCGGACCCCGATCAATGCCACCAGGTTTTCCTGAATCTGTGCATGAACGCTTTCCAGGCGATGAACGGCGAGGGCTCGATCCGCTTCGAGACGCGAGCCGCCGCCGCGGATTCCAACGGCGGCGAGGCCGCCCCACTCTCGAACGATTTTTCTCCGGCGGCATCTGCGGACTTTTCCGGCTCGCAGGGTGCAATGATCGAGGTCGTGATTACAGACACCGGCGAGGGCATATCACCCGAGACGCTTTCCCGGATTTTCGATCCATTCTTCTCGACGAAGGATGAGGGCGTGGGACTGGGGCTCTCGCTCGTTCACAAG
>CBDUSG010000098.1:0-8679 GCA_965369575.1 uncultured bacterium
GTGCGCATCGAGTATCAAAACGTTGATGAAGCAAACAGTACTTTCACCGAGTGGAACAGGCTTTCCGATACAAACACTTTTTCAACCAACTTGATTCTAAATAACATCGACACCAATGCTGAATACAAGTATCGTATCCAATTCGAGAACGGAGATTATTCCCGGTGGTTCCAGTTTGAGTCCTTCCCTGCCGTCGGAAAGCCGGGCAAAGTCATGTTCGAGATTGAAGGAGTCCCCGAAGAACTGGCCAAGGCGGCGTTTCGGCTCGCCGCGCACAGGCTTCCCATCAAGACACGCTTCGTCAAGCGGATGCTCGCGATCGGAGGCGGTCGCTGATGCGCGCAAGCGAGCTAAGGGAACTCACCACCGAAGAGTTGGAGCACGAGGCGCGTGAGGCCGAGCAGGCCCTTTTCAATCTGCGCGTGCGGGCCGGTAGCGGACAGCAGGTCGACAACGTGAAACGATTCAGGGAACTCCGCCGCGACATCGCGCGGATCAATACCGTGCTCGGCGAAAAGAGTCGACGGCAGGATCAAGGACAATAGCCACATGGCAGATAAAAAGGCCCACAAGCAGGAAAAGATCGGCGTGGTCTCCAGCGCAAAAATGGAAAAGACCGTCGTCGTCAAAGTGCAAAACACGTTTCTTCATCCCGTCTACAAGCGGGTCGTGCGAAAAACAAAGAAGTTCACGGCCCACGACGAAAAAAGCGAATGCGGCGTCGGCGACGTCGTGCGCATAGTGGAGTGCAGGCCGCTGAGCAAAACCAAGAGATGGCGGCTTTTGGAAGTCATCGAGAAGGCAAAGTAAGGGCCGAAACTGTTCGTCACGGCCCAACCGTTTCGTTTGGAGCAGTCATGATTCAATCCAGAACCATGCTCGAGGTCGCGGACAATTCGGGCGCCAAAAAACTGCAATGCATTCAGGTTCTCGGCGGCACACGAAGACGCTACGCGCACGTCGGCGACATCGTGGTATGTAGCGTGAAAGCCGCCATGCCGCAGGCCGAAATAAAAAAGGGAGACGTCGTCAGGGCGGTTATCGTGAGGACAAAGCATGACACACAGCGGGCCGACGGCTCCATCGTCAGGTTCGGAGACAACGCCGCCGTCGTCATCAACGAGCAGAAGATCCCGCGCGGGACGCGGATATTCGGACCCGTTCCCCGCGAGCTCAGAAACAAGGACTTCATGCGCATAATCTCGCTCGCGCCCGAAGTGGTGTGACGCGAGGTCGGGAGCGCTTAAATGACCAAACGGAAGCTGCACATAAAAAAGGGCGACACCGTCGCCGTCATCGCGGGCAAAGAAAAAGGCAAAAAGGGCAAAGTGCTCCATGTTTCGCCAACGAGCAACCGCGCGCTCGTGGAAGCGCTCAACATGATGACCCGTCACGAACGCCCGACACAGAGGAACCCGCAGGGGGGCATGGTGCAGAAAGAAGCCCCCATACACGCGTCGAACCTCATGCTCGTGTGCACCAAGTGCAGCAAGCCGACTCGCGTGGGCGCAAAAGTGCTGGAGGACGGCACCAAAGTGCGGGTCTGCAGGAAATGCTCGGAAATCATCGACGCCGGATAGGAAAAGGACGGCCGTAAGTGGCAAGGCTCAAAGAAAGATACACAAGCGAGATAGCCCCGGCGCTCAAGGACAAGCTGGGTCTCAAAAGCATAATGCAGGCGCCGCGGCTGAGCAAGATAGTCGTCAACATGGGGCTGGGCGACGCCCCGACCGACGGAAAAGTCATGGAAAGCGCGATGAAAGAGCTCGCCCTGATAACCGGCCAAAAGCCCGCCATCACGCGCGCCAAGAAGTCCATCGCCGCCTTCAAGCTCCGCGCCGGACAGGCCATCGGATGCAAGGTGACCCTCAGGGGCGACCGAATGTACGAATTTCTGGACAGGCTCACGAACGTCGCGATCCCCCGAATCCGCGACTTCAGGGGTGTTTCCCTGAAGGCCTTCGACGCGTTCGGCAACTATACGTTGGGGATCAGGGAACAAATCGCCTTCCCCGAAATCGACTACGACGACGTTTACAAGATCCGGGGGATGAACATCGTATTCGTCATAGAGAACTCTACGGGACGAGAGGCCAGCATGCAGCTTCTGCGCGAGCTCGGCGTGCCGTTCGCCCGACCGTAGAACGCCCCGGGGCGCGCCCCGGCGGAGGAAACGAGTGGCAAAGAAATCCTTGATAGCCAAAGCCAAGCGGGAACCCAAGTTCCGTGTGCGCAAGTACAATAGGTGCAGAATCTGCGGGAGGCCAAGGGGTTACCTCCGCAAATTCGAGATGTGCAGAATCTGTTTCAGGAACCTGGCGCTCGAAGGAAGGCTTCCCGGAGTCGTCAAGGCAAGTTGGTAGAGCCCCGCGCATGGGGGCCGCGAGCCCCGAAACGAAGGAGAACAGACGCCGATGTCACTATCGGATCCGATTGCAGACATGCTCACGCGTATTCGCAACGCCAATACCGCGATGAGCGAAAAGACCGACATACCGGCCTCGAAAATGAATGAAGACATAGCCAAGATTCTCAAGGGAGAAGGCTATATCACCGACTACAAAATGATCGAGGACAGGAAGCAGGGGATTCTCAGAGTGTTCCTCAAGTACGGGCCCGATCGCGAAAGAACGATAAGCGGGCTGCGGCGCAGGAGCAAGCCCGGCAGACGCGTCTACCGCAAGGCCAAAGACCTGCCGCGCGTCGTCGGCGGACTGGGCGTAGCCATCGTCTCGACGCCCAAGGGTGTGATCACCGATAAGCAGGCCCGCGAGGCCAACGTAGGCGGAGAGGTTGTCTGCGAAATCTGGTAAATCTCTGACGAAAGGACTTCATAGCAAGGATGTCTCGCATAGGGAAAATGCCGATTCCGATTCCCGACAAGGTCAAGGTTTCCATCAAGGAATGCCACGTGACGGTCGAGGGGACGAAGGGAAAGCTCCAGTTCGACATCGATCCTTCCATCACCGTTAAGGTGGAGGAAAACGAGATAGTCGTCACGCGGCCCAACGACGCCCGCCGCAACCGCGCGTTTCACGGCCTCACGCGCGCTCTTCTCGCCAACATGGTGAAAGGCGTCAACGAGGGATTCGAGAAAAAGCTTGAGATACAGGGCGTGGGCTACCGCGCCGCCAAGCAGGGAGACGCGCTCAACTTCCAGCTCGGCTACAGTCACCCGATCCTCTTCGAGCCGCCCGAGGGAATCGAGCTCGCGGTCGACCGCAATATCGTGACCGTCAGCGGCATCGACAAGCAGGCGGTCGGACAGGCGGCGGCCCACATAAGGGCCCTTAGAAAGCCCGAGCCCTACAAGGGCAAAGGAATCCGCTACCTCGGCGAGCATGTGCGCCGCAAGGCGGGAAAAACGGGAATATAAAAGGACGAGCACAGCTCGAGAGGTTCGCCGATGGGAGAGCATAAACATACAAGGGCCGCCGCAAGGCGCAGACGCCATCTCAGTATCAGGCTCAAGGTTTCCGGAACACCGGCAAGACCGCGTCTGTGCGTTCACCGCAGCCTCAGGCAGATAAACGCCCAGATAATAGACGACACCACGGGGAGCGCTCTGGCCTCGGTTTCCTCGCTCTCGAAGGAGGCCAAAAGCAGCGGCGCTTCAGGCAACACCATCGCGTCGGCCCGTATTGTGGGCCAAACGCTGGCCGAAAAAGCGGTCGCTCTCGGCATCGAAACCGTCGTATTCGACCGGGGCGGCTTCCTGTTTCACGGTCGCGTCAAGGCGCTTGCGGATGGGGCCCGCGAAAAGGGACTCAAATTCTAGGAGGCGTTGTGGAAAAGTTTCAGCGCGAAGAACGGGAGCTAATCGAGAAGGTAGTCAGGATCAACCGCGTTGCCAAAGTGGTCAAGGGTGGTCGCCGCTTCGGTTTCAGCGCGCTCGTGGTTGTCGGCGACGGCAAGGGCCGCGTCGGCGCCGCGCTCGGCAAGGCCAGACAGGTTCCCGAGGCCATTCGCAAAGGGATCGAAAAGGCGAAAAAGACGATGATCGACGTGCCGATAGTCAACGGCACGATACCGCACGAGTTAATCGGCCGAATGGGCGCCGGAAGAGTATTTATGAAGCCGGCCTCCCCCGGCACCGGAGTGATCGCCGGAGGCGGTGTAAGGGCCGTCATGGAAGCTGCGGGCATCTCGAACGTCCTCAGCAAATCCCTCGGCTCAAGCAACGCCATCAACGTCGTCAGGGCCACGATGGCCGGTCTTGCGAATCTCACCACGGTCGAGGAAGTAGCCGCCAAACGCGGCAAGAGCGTATCCGACATCATCTCCTGAGGAACGACGAAAACATGGAATTAAACACTATCAAGCCACCGCGCGGGGCCCGGAAAAAAGTTAAGCGCGTGGGCCGCGGTCGCGGCTCGGGGCACGGCAAGACATCGTGCAGGGGCTCGAAAGGGCAAAAGTCGCGCTCCGGCTCCAAGTCCGCCCGAGGATACGAGGGCGGGCAGATGCCTCTCCAGAGGCGCGTGCCCAAGCGCGGTTTTACAAATATTTTCAGGAAGCAATACGAGGTCCTGAACGTCGAGAAGCTGAGTTCGTTCGAGGCCGGCTCCGAAGTTACGCCGGAGCTTCTGAGAGAAAAGGGGATCGTTCGGCTGAACCTTGACGGTGTGAAAATACTCGGTGACGGCGAACTCAAGGTCGCGCTCACCGTGCGGGCCAACCGGTTCACCCGGACCGCCAGGGAGAAGATCGAGGGCGCGGGCGGCAAGGTCGAGGTGATCTGATTGCTCAACGCGTTTCAGAATGCGTTCAAGATACCGGAACTCAAGAACCGCATTCTGTTCACGCTGGCGTTGCTGGTCATTTACCGGTTGGGCGGCCACATACCCACGCCCGGTATAGACGGCAGGCTGATGGCCACGTTCGTAGCGGAGCAGCAAAACACGCTGCTCGGATTCGCCGACCTGTTCGCCGGCGGGGCCTTCAGCCGCATGACGATTTTCGCACTCGGCATAATGCCCTACATCAGCGCCTCGATCATATTGCAGCTGCTCGTCGCCGTGATACCCTATTTCGAGAAACTCTCGAAAGAGGGCGAGGAAGGCCGGCGCAAGCTGACACAGTACACGCGTTACGGCACCATCGGGCTCACGGCGGTGCAGTCGCTCGGGATCAGCATGTGGCTGTCGAACCCGAGCAACTTCGGCGGCAGGGAGATGGTACCGCATCCGGGCCTGGGCTTCATGCTGTTGACCATGATTACGTTTACGACCGGCACGGCGTTCATCATGTGGCTGGGCGAGCAGATAACCGAACGCGGCGTCGGAAACGGGATATCTCTGATAATCTTCGCCGGGATAGTGGCCGGCATGCCGAACGCGATAGCCATGCTGATAAACAATATCCAGATAGGCGAGATGAACATATTCAAGATGATCGTGCTTGCGGTCATGCTCGTCGGGGTGACGGCCTGCGTGATCGTTCTCACACAGGGGCAAAGGAAGATACCCGTGCAGTATGCCAAGCAGATAAAAGGACGCAAGGTTTACGGCGGCCAGAGCACGTTTTTGCCCCTGAGAGTCAATCAGGCCGGAGTGATCCCGATAATATTCGCATCGTCGCTTCTGCTGTTCCCGGCTACGATCGCGCAGTTCCTGCACACCGGCGGGCTGCGGACGGTTACCGACCTGCTTGCGCCGGGCAGGCTGTTATATAACATTATTTTTGTTCTTTTAATCGTATTTTTCTCGTACTTTTATACGGCGATCACGTTCAACCCGATCGATGTGGCGGACAACCTGAAAAAATACGGGGGTTTCGTTCCGGGGATCAGGCCGGGAAGGCCAACCGCCGAGTATCTGGATAAAATTATGACGCGCATCACGCTTCCCGGCTCGATCGCGCTCGCGACCGTGGCCGTGCTGCCCACGATGATCGGCTACAGCATGCGCGTGCCCTTTCTCGTGGCCAGCTTCTTCGGCGGAACGAGCCTTCTGATAGTCGTGGGCGTGGCGCTCGACACCGTGCAGCAGATTGAGTCGCACCTGCTCGTCAGACATTACGACGGCTTCATGAAGAAAGGACGCATCAGGGCCAGAAGGTTCTGATCTGATCTCCCGGCGAACGGCGGTGGAATTGGCGGATTCGGTCAAAAAGAGAATGATGGTGATGCTCGGCCCCCCCGGCGCCGGCAAAGGCACGCAGGCCCTCAGGGTGGCGGACCGGTACAAGATCGTGCATATCTCGACGGGCGACATCTTCCGCGCGGCCATCAAGGAGGGGACCGAAGTCGGACTCAAGGCGAAAAAGTATCATGACGCCGGCGACCTCGTTCCAGATTCGGTCGTCACCGAAATCGTTGCGGAGAGAATCGGGAGGGACGACTGTTGCGGCGGGTTCCTGCTCGATGGGTTCCCGCGCACGCTGGGGCAGGCGGAGGCGCTGGACGAGATTTTGAGCGACGGCGGATGCCCGCTCACGGCGGTCATCGACCTTTCCGTGGACAGGGAAGCGCTTATAGAAAGGCTTACCGCCAGGCGCACGTGCTCGGAGTGCGGCGAAAACTACAACGTGATTTCCAAGCCGCCCGACAAAGAGGGCGTATGCGACGAATGCGGCGGCGAGCTGTACCAGCGCGAAGACGACAAGCGAGATACCATAGAGAAGAGGCTCGTGGTCTACGCGGAGCAGACTGAGCCGCTTATTGACTACTATGCGGGCGGCGGACGCATCATCAGCGTTTCAGGCACAGGATCGACGGACCAAGTCTTCGAGCGCATCTGCGAGGCGCTCGACTGAGCCCGGCCCGCGCAGGAGAGTTCGCGGTGATAGTCATACGGTCTGCCGAGGAGCTTTCAGTGCTTCGCGAGGCCAACCGGATTGTGGCCCGCATCCTGGAAGAGCTGGCCGGTGATATCGGGCCGGGAGTGAGCACCGAGGCGCTCAACGCAAAGGCCGAGGCGCTCATAACAAGGGCCGGTGGAGAGCCGGCGTTCAAGGGATACAGAGGTTTTCCCAAGTCCATCTGCGCCTCGATCAACGAGCAGGTGGTGCACGGAATACCGTCGCCCGACACGGCGCTCGTCGAAGGCGACATAATAAGCATAGATATAGGTATCGTGTACAAAGGATATGTCGGAGACACTGCGGCAACTTTTCCCGTAGGCGAGATCAGCGACGAAAAAGAGCGGCTGATCCGCTTTACCCGCGAATCGCTTGACGAGGGAATACGGCAGGCCCGCGCGGGCGGGCGACTTTCCGACATATCGCACGCCGTGCAGGCGCACGTCGAGAGCGGCGGCTTTTCCGTCGTGCGCGACTTCGTCGGCCACGGTATCGGCCAGAAGATGCACGAAGAGCCGCAGATACCGAATTTCGGGCGTCCGAACATGGGCCCGCGCCTCGAGCCCGGCATGGTGCTTGCCATCGAGCCGATGGTCAACGCGGGCACGCACGAGGTTCGTATCCTTGCCGACCGCTGGACCGCCGTCACAAGGGACGGCCGACCGTCGGCGCACTTCGAGCATTCGGTGGCGATCACCGATGGAGAGGCCGAGATACTCTCCCTGCTTCCGGTCGAGGACCGAGGGCGCGCGGCATAACGAGTAGCGGCGGGACACTCTGCCGCCTAAAGATCGGGGCATTAATGCCGAAGGAAGAAGCCATCGAAGTTGAGGGAACGGTCGTCGAGCCGTTGCCCAACGCTATGTTCCGGGTCGAACTGAAAAACGGCCACCGTGTGCTGGCGCACATATCCGGCAAGATGCGGATGCATTTTATCCGGATCCTTCCGGGCGACACGGTCAAGATGGAGCTCTCGCCATACGACCTGACGCGGGGGCGCATAGTTTATCGATATAAATGAGCCGACCGACCAGCGAGTACAGACTATGAAGGTACGAACGTCCGTAAAAAAGATGTGCGAAAAATGCAAGATAGTCAGGCGCAAACGCGTGGTAAGGGTGATCTGCTCGAACCCCAAGCACAAGCAGCGTCAGGGGTAGCCCGTGGGGTAGCCCGTGGGGTAGCCGGTTTCGGGCGGCGGCCCCGGTCGAACAGGGGAGGTGTAGGAAGAGATTGGCACGAATATTGGGCGTTGACCTGCCCAGGGATAAAAGGGTCGAGATAGGTTTGACACACATTTTCGGCGTCGGCCGCACGAGGTCGGGCAAGATTCTCGAGGCCGCGGGCATCAGCCCGGACACGAGGGTGAAGGACCTGACCGACGACGAGATCCGCAAGATCACCACTACGTTAACGAGTGATTATCAGATCGAGGGAGATCTGCGGCGCGAGATTGCGACCAACATAAAGCGGCTTGTCGATACGGGCGCCTACCGGGGCCTGAGACACCGCAAGGGGATGCCCGTGCGCGGGCAGAGGACCCACACGAACGCGCGCACGCGCAAAGGGCCCCGCAAGCAGCGGCCGGGCAAGAAAAAATAGTCCGATTATCGGGAGGAAATGAGACGTGGCCAAGGCGAAGAAAGGTCCAAAGTCAAAGAAGCCGAAGAAAAAGAAATTAAGCCTCACTTTCACGAGCGGCGTGGCGCACATCCAGGCGACGTTTAATAACACGATCATCACGATTACCGATCCCAAAGGCAACGTCATCTCGTGGGCCAGCGCCGGAGCGCTCGGCTTCAAAGGGTCTCGCAAGAGCACCCCGTTCGCCGCTCAGCTCACGGCCAGGTCGGCAGCCGAGAAGGCCGCCACCCTGGG
>CBDUSG010000099.1:0-8674 GCA_965369575.1 uncultured bacterium
GCGAGTCCTTTTATCAAGAACGATATTTCTTCCATGCCTCGAAGGTGTCTCCCTCTGCGGCCTGCGCCGCCCGGCTTCTGACATAAAATCGAGAGTGATAATATCCGGGTTGATGCCGGATTTCAAGGAGAAGCACGGCCGAAGCGGATAAGCCGGTGGCGACCTGGTTAGACGGGGATATTTTGAGCCTACGGAAAGTTACTAAGGGGAGCACGAAGTACTTCACAATCTTTATCCGAAAAGGCGTGCCCCCGGGGACTGTCCCCTAGCTGCCAGTTAAGTGGACTATTTGGGGTCAGACCCCAATAAGTTCACTTAAGCCTGCTTAGAAAGGTCTCTTCCTAATTGATCCAGGATTTTCTTTGTGCCTTTGTGTCCCCCGATCGGGGATCGGGCACTGCACAACGCCGTGCCCCTACGCCGGAATGATAACTATTTTCCGCTCCCAGTAGTAAGAGAGCGGGCGCAAATGATAGTTCGGGCGGCGCCGCGATGTTATTTTCCGCCGAGAGCGGTCCTTATCTCGTCTGAGAGCTTGGTCATGTTGAATGGTTTTTGTATGAAGCCGTCACAGCCGCGCTCCAATATCTCGGCTGCCTCGCCCTCGAGGCTGTAACCGCTCGACAGGATGACTCTCACTCCGGGATCAAAAGCCTTGAGAATATCGTAAACGGCTCCTCCGTGCATGCCCGGCATGATCATATCCAGAATTATGAGGTCGATCTTATCTTTGTTCGCCTTGTAGATTTCGACGGCTTCTTTGCCTCCCTTGGCCTCGAAGACCGAGTAGCCCAATTCTTCGAGCATGCTCGCGCCCACGTCCAGGATCATCCCCTCATCGTCGACCAGCAGGATGGTTCCCGCACCCCTGATGATCTCGCCGGCGGCGTTCGGGCTCGGCTGGACCGCTTTTTCCGATGCGGGCAGATATATACTGAACTTCGAGCCGCGTGCTTTTTCCGATTCGACATCGATATATCCGCCGTGGCCTTTGATTATGCCGTATGCGGATGCCATGCCCAGCCCCGTGCCTCGCGCCATCTCTTTAGTAGTAAAGAACGGATCGAAGATGCGCTTCTGTGTTTCCTCGTCCATGCCCATCCCCGTGTCGATGACGGTCAACAGGACGTATTTGCCGGGCTTAGGATCGTATGTTTTGTCCTTCATATCCTCGTGGGATACGTTCGAGGATTTTAATGTCAGGGTTCCGGTATCCGCCATGGCGTCCGCGGCGTTGACAAACAGGTTCAGCAGCACCTGTTCGATCTGGCTTTCGTCCGCCTCGATCGCTGAAAGGTCATCGGCAAGGTCCATGTGAATCGCTATTCCTTTTCTGGTCCTGCCGAAGGTATTGGACGTCTCGTAAACGACCTGATTGAGGTCGATGGGTATTACTTCGTATCTTCCTCCTCTTGCATATCCCAGAAGCTGGTCGGTGAGCCGGGCGCCGCTGCTCACCTGTTTTTCGATGCTCGTCAGTCTCTCATAATGGGGATGCGAGGAATCGAGGTCCTTTAGCATAAGCGAGACGTTGCCCTGGACGACCATGAGCAGGTTGTTGAAATCGTGGGCGATGCCGCCTGCAAGCGTGCCGATGGCTTCCATTTTTTCTGCATGCCGCAGCCTGGTCTCCAGTTTCTTCCTCTCCTCTTCGGCCAGCATTCGGTCCGTTATGTCACGGACGACGCCCCTGTACGCGACTGGCTTGCCGTCCTCGTCCGTCGCCAAGAATACGCTGAACTCGAAGGGCTTCCTTGTCCCGTCTCTCGAGATCAGCGTGCTGGTGAAACCCTTCTCGGCCTGTCCGGTCCGATATATTTTGTTAAACGTCTCGAATACTTTCGCTGCATCGTCTTTTTCGAGGAATTCACCGTAATTCGTCCCCTTTAGCTCTTCCTCGGTGCAGCCCAGAATTTTGAGCATCGTATCGTTGAAAAACATGAGATTGCCGGCGAGGTCGGATTCATAAAAAGCGACTTCTACGCTGTCGAGGAGCGTGCGATATTTTTCCTCCGATTCCCGCAAAGCCCGTTCGGCTTTTATGCGCTCGCGAATGTCGCGGGCTATCCCCAGGATTGTCGGGGGCTTTCCCTTTCTCTCGAGTAGAGTCGCATTGGCTTCGACCGGTATCATGCGGCCGTCTTCCGCGCGCAAGCTGTACGCCTCGCTCCTCGATGTCTTCTTCTTTTCGATCAACTCGTCGGCCACTCGCAGCGCGACGCCCATTCCCTCCTCGTCGAGCAGGTCTACAAACCGGATTTCGCCGAGTTTGTCGAGCGAATAGCCGAGAATCCTCGACGCGGACGGATTCGCGTAGACTATCGTGCCGTCGAGCGTCGCCTCATAAACCATGTCGGGCACGGCGTCTAAGGTGGCGGCATAGCGTTTTTCGCTTTCGCGCAGGGCCTCCTCGACGCGCCTGCTTTCCGTGACGTCGCGAAAGCTCCACACCCGCCCTATGTTTTCTCCCTCGATTTTCTGCGGCTGCGAGTAACGCTCGAAGACTCTTCCATCCTTGAACTCGAGCACATCGAAGCTTTCGCTGTCCGGGTCGTCGTATAGTTCCGTTACTTTCTTCACAAACTTCTCCGGGTCTTCCAGTTGGTCGAGAACAAATTCAATCGCCTTGTCATCGTCTCGGGATTCCATGATCGAGCCGGGGATGCGCCACAGCTCCGTGAATTTGCGGTTGTAGCCCGTGATTTTTCCCTCTTTATCCACCGCGAGGATTCCGTCCGCGGTCGAGTCGAGCGTCGCATTGAGCAGGGAAAGCGACCTGGATATTTCCGCCTCGGCCTCTTTGCGCCGGGTTATGTCCCTGGCGACGGAAATCACCTCGATCACTTTACCGTCTTTCAATAATGGCGCGCTGATCGTCTCGCCCATTATTCTCGACCCATCCTTGGCGATGAACTCGTATTCGGTGGGAGGATTGCGCTGGCCCTCGAAAACTCTTGCCGTGTTGGCCATTGCCAATTCATAATACTCCGGTGAGAGAAGGTTCAGCTCGTCAACCCTGCGGCCGATCATTTCGTCAGGACGATAACCAAGCACGGTCTCCACGGAAGGAGACACATTGGAGATACGGAACTCGCTGTCTATCGAATACACCGTGTCCCCTACGTTGTCAAAGTAGAATCTATAGCGCTCCTCACTTTGCCGAAGTTTTTCCTCGGCCAGATTGGCTCTGGCAAAATATCTGGAAACGAAAAGACCAAACATGATAAAGAGCACGAAAACAGTCGTCCTCATATATATCTCGGACGTGTTCAGATCAAGTATGAGCAAGTCCCAGAACGAATCTTCATAGAAGATAAAAAAATCCAATACTGCATGCAAAACCCACGCCGCCACTCCGACGGCAATGGAAAGAACAATTATAGCGTGTTCCTTTTTCATTTCTTGCCTCCTCGGACGGCGGCGGCCGCTGCCCGATCATGCATCGCGAGCCCCTCTATGACACATGCGAGGAGTCGCCCCCCCTTGCCGGCCGCAAGCCACGGCTTTTTGCGAAGAACATTCATGTAGCCTCGCGCCCGTCCCGCCCGGCTCCCGCCGACTTCTGATCAAATTCGAGAGCCATTATAAACCCGCGAGCCGGGGGAATGCAATGGGGTTTCTTCTCAGTTATTTATTGTGACGGAACCGCATCTACCTGCCGTTTTGCCGCCTCCCATGCTTGCGGGTTTGAGCGCCAAAATGTTATATTGAAATGTCAGCGTCAATTTTTGCGAATTATTTTGAAGGGAACTTGTTCAATGCATATCAGCTTTTCGGACGCGCATTTGCGCAAACAAAAACAGAACTTTCCCGAGACGCCCGACAGCATAATTCTCAAGGCCGACGTCCTGAGGGAAGGTGTCCGGTACACGAAGGATCTTGGCGAGGCCGGACAATGGGCCATGCCCAGCGGAGCTTTCCTCAGCAGGGAAGACGTGCCGGAGAGCGAGGAATCGGGCGGCCACGTCCTTAGCGTGCCCAACCAGATGATACTCGGGGATGATACGCGCATCAACACCGAGCTCGACCGCAACAGCCCGTACACCGTCCGAAAGGAGCCGGAGGGCGAATACGTCCTGTGCCGCGATGATGAGCCCGTCGCCGAGGTATCCTTTCTTCCGCGCGCGACGTTCGATCGGAACTTATCCGACGGCTCGGCGATAGCCGACGCTCTGGGCCAGAGAGCGGAGGGCTGCGCGGCCATAGTGCACTCTCTGTTCTGCGAATACGCCAAAAACGGCGACCAATGCACGTTCTGCTACCTTGGCAACACCGTGGCGGGGCTCAACCTCGCCGATATCTCCGCAGCCGATCTGCCGACGCCGAGCCAGAGCATCGAGGCCTGCGCCCTTGCGTCGAAAGAGATCGACCTGGTACATGTCGTTGTCAGCGGCGGCGCCTTCATCAACACGTCGCTCGAGGCGAAATCATACGCCAAGACCATATCGGCGCTTCGAAAAGGGATCGGCCCCAGAGCGCGCGTCACTGCGGTCTGCCAGGCATTCGATGAAGACGGCTGGCTGCTGCTGAAAGAGGCCGGCGCCGACCGCGTGCAGCCGAATCTGGAAGTGTGGGACGAGAAGTTCTGGCCGGCCATTGTCCCGGGCAAGGAGAAGGCCATAGGGAAAAAAGAGTGGATCGAGCGCCTGAAGACGGCCGTCGACATCTTCGGTGTGGGAGAGGTCGCCACAAACTTCGTCGCGGGCGCCGAGGCCGCGGCCGGTCTCGGCTTCAAAGACTCGACCGAGGCGCTGGACTCGCACCTGGAAGGATACGCGTCGCTTCTGACTCACGGTATCGTGCCCATTTTCGGTTTCCTCACTAAGGCTCGTGGCACTAAATATGAGAGCATGGAACTGCCTCCGACCGAGTTCTACCTGAAACTCGGCTGGGAGAGAACGAGGCTCATGGAAGAATTCGGCATGTTCCGAAGATACAGCGGCGGCGGCGATTCCGATTTCTGCTGCTATAAATGCGTCACGCACAAGACTTGCCAGGACTATCCGCGCCTGCTCGGCCTCGCCGAGGCGGCCAATGTGAAATAGGCCGCGTCCGCAATATATCGTCGTCAACGGATTGAGACGACGAAGGGCACCGGCCGGCCTCGGAACCCGCGCTCTTATTTCCATATTAAAAACGCCCCCCGGGCCTCTTGACTCGGGGGGCGGTTTTTGTTTTTGACTTGCATCTTTCGCGCAGGCGTCGCCGCGAAGCCGTCGTTACGACGTGAACGCGCTATCGGGTATCTCGATGCAGCTTCGGTCCATGTTCTCGATGACCCTGGCCTTCATCTCGACGCCGGGAAGAACGTTATTGACAAAGAACCGGGCCGAGTGGAGCTTGCCGGTGTAAAAGGCGTGATCGGCCGTGTCGGGCTCGACGCCCTTGAGCGCCTCCGCCGCGATTGCGGCCTGGTCGACGAGTTCGCGCGCGACTGCGACCTCACCGAACATATGCAGGTAGCGCGTGGCGACCGACATCACGTAATCCAGGTCGCCCTCCATGGCGACGGCGCCGATCTTCATGGTCGTTGTGAGCAGTGTGTTTTTGGCGGCGTCGAGCCGCTCGGCGAGGTCTCCAAGCGCGCCGTTGCCCTTGAGGCCGCCCAAGAACTCGTCGAAATCGGCGATGTAGTTCTGCATGAGCGCGCCGCCTCCGATGTTGAGCTTGCGGCCGATGAGGTCGGCAGCCTGGATGAAATTCGTGCCCTCGAAGATCATCGCGATGCGCGAGTCGCGGCAGTATTGCTCGACCGGATACTCCTGGCAATAGCCGTAGCCGCCGTAGCACTGCATGGCGACCGAGGTCATGTCGAAGGACATGTCGGAGCAGTATGCCTTTAAGATCGGCGTCATCAGGTCGACGTAGCCCTGATACCATTGGCGCTTTTCCTCGTCGGGGTGCCCGTGCGCGAGGTCGTCATACGCCGCCAATCTGTACGCGAAGGCCCTCATGCCGTCGACGAACGCCTTCTGCGTCAGCAGCATTCGGCGCACGTCGGCATGCTTGATGATCGGGACGCGCGGCGCGTCGGGGTCCTTCATCGCCTTGACGTCGACGCCCTGCACGCGCTCCTGCGCGTACTGCACGGCGTTCTCGTATGCGGCCGCGGCGAGCGCGATTCCCTGCAGGCCCGTGGTGATGCGGGCCTCGTTCATCATCTGGAACATCTGGCGCAGGCCCTTGTTTTCCTCGGGACCGAGGAGATAGCCGCGGCAGGGTCCGTCCTCGCCGAAGTTCAGCGTGCACGTTGCCGACGCCTTGATTCCCATCTTGTGCTCGATTCCGGCGCAGGTGACATTGTTGAAATCGCCCGTCGAGCCGTCTCCGTTGACCCAGTATTTGGGAACGACGAACTGGCTTATGCCTTTCGTTCCGGGCGGGGCGCCCTCGACGCGTGCGAGCACGCCGTGGATGATGTTCGGCGTCAGGTCGTGGTCACCGGCGGTGATGAAACACTTCGTTCCCGAGATCAGGTAGGTGTCGCCGTCCTTCTTGGCCGTGGTGCGCAGGTCGCCCACCGCGGTTCCGGCTCCGGGCTCCGTCAGGCACATGGTGCCCTGCCATTCGCCCGTATACAGCTTCTCGCAGAAGGTTTCCTTCAACTGGTCCGGGCCGAAGTTTTCGATCATGTGACCGACGCCCGGTCCCGGGAAGTAAAGCATAAACGAGGTGCATCCGCCGAAGAATATCTCTCCGACGGCCATCGCGATCACGCCGGGGAGCCCCTGGCCGCCCCACTCGGCGCTGTTGGACATCGCGAGCCAGCCGTTCTCACAGGCCAGCTTATATGCATCGTGGAACGCGGCGGGGACTTTGACTGCGCCGTCTTCGTACTTTACGCCCTCGCGGTCGGCGTCCTGATTCAGAGGGCCAAGCACTTCGGTGGCGAATTTGACCGCCTCGGTGACGACCATGTCGAAATCATCGCGCTCGAAATCCTTGTACTTGTCAGTCTCACAGAGTTGCTCGACTTTGAGCTGCTCGTTCAGCACAAAATCGATGTCTCGCCTGTTCACGCGATAGTAGTTGTTCCCCATACCTCACTCTCCTTTGGATGACAAACCCGGCATCCCTGTTATTTTTCCCGTGGAGCGGACTGAATCGTCGGGATACATAATTGAGAATCAGGGCAAAGCTGTTTCTCGGGGTATTTTGCCCATCTGACTCAGTGCGTTATTTTACCACAAACGCACCCAAGATTTCCACTTTTTTCTTTATTCGGACAAATACGCCTCCCGCCGCGCCTGCGCGCGCCGGCGGGAGGGACGGCTTTGATCCCGTCGTCCAACGGTGCTATACTAAAGTCGTCATGCAAGAGCCCGAACCCGATAAGAGCCCGAAAACCTGGCACAAGGTCACGATGTCCGTCGAAACAGGCGACGCCGAGGCTGTCCGCCGCGCGATTCAGTCCTACCATTGCTGCGGCATCCAATCCGAGGACGAGGGCAAGGAACACGAACGCCTCGAAGCCTATTTTGACGGCGCTATCGAGGCTAGTGAGCTTCAAAAGCATATGGAAATCGTGGCGGAGCTGGTCTCGGCGGCGGGCGGGCGAAGGCTGAAGGTCGGCACGGTCGAGGCCGTTGCAGAGGAGGACTGGGCCGAGGAGTGGCGAAAAAACTGGAAGCCCGTGCGGATAAGCGCCGGGCTTGTGGTGTGCCCTTCATGGGAGAAGCCGCCCCAAAGGCCCGGAGAGACCGTCATCTACATTTATCCCAGGATGGCGTTCGGCACGGGCAGCCATCCGACCACCAAGATGTGCCTGAGGCTGCTCGAAAAACATATGTCGCCCGGAGCGCGGGTGATCGACATCGGCTCGGGCAGCGGGATACTTGCCATCGGCGCCGCCAAGCTCGGCGCGAGGAGGGTCACCGCCGTCGAAATGGATGAGGCCGCAATTGAGAACGCCCTGGAGAACATCAGATTCAACCGCGTGCTTTCGAGGGTAAGACTGGTCCACGCCCCCTTCGGCCGCCGTACGCGCGGGCGGTTCGACATGGGTGTGTGCAACATGCTCGGCCATGTGATGCGACCGCTGCTCGATGACATCACCCGGCTGCTCGCAGGCGGCAGCCTGGTAGTTTCCGGAATATCCGACTCGTCGGCGGACGAGACCGCGCGCGAGCTTGATCGGAGAGGATGGCGCATCGAGAATACCATGAGCGATGGCGAATGGATCGGCCTGTTTGCCACTCATAAGGGAAGTTAAACGAGGCCCCTTGCATGGGCACGGGGCTTCAGCCTCGCCGCATCGAGGATGGGAACGCAGGCACAGACGGGATGAAGACCGAAACGCCGGGCGAAGCAGTATCGGAAAAGACGCACAGCCGGGACAACATCATGGGGAAGCGATGTTTGTTTCTCATACTTGTCCTGGGATTCGCGGTTCGGATGTATCTCATTTTTTCGAACGACCGGAATGCGCTTATTGATTTCTTCTTTTTTGATGACTCCTTTTATCTCCTCAACATTGCAAGAAACATCGCGGCCGGAAATGGAATCACTCATGACGGCATGCATATGACGAACGGATTCCAGCCCCTCTATGTTATCCTGCTCATCCCCGTCTATTGGATTACCGGTTTGGACAGGATATTTCCCGTTTATTTCGCGGCCGTCTTTCTTTCCGCGTGCAGCGTGGTATCGGCATTCCTGTGCTTCAAGATAGTGG
>CBDUSG010000100.1:0-8597 GCA_965369575.1 uncultured bacterium
ACCGTGGCTGATCGTGAAGATTCGACCCTGGTCCACGCCGAGACTTACGAGATAACGCCTGGCCGCCAGCGCGCGCCTCTCTCCCAATGCGAGGTTGTATTCGTTGGTACCCCGCTCGTCGCAATGGCCCTCAATCTGACAGTTGATATCCGGATTCCTTTTCAGGAAGTCGGCCGCCTTTTCGAGCTGTGCCTTCGCCGCCGACTGGAGAACGGCCTTGTCATATTGGAAGTAGACGGGCTTGAGCACTCGGCTGGCTTCCTCGAAAATGAGATCGCGCGCGAGGTCGGTCTGAGGTATGGGCAACTCACCCTCCCCGAACTCTCCACCGGCCCCCCTGCCCAACGCCGGCTCGCCCACTTCGATGGGCTCGGATATGGGTTCTGGCGATTCAACCTCGACCGTCACGCCCTCGGCTTCGGCAAACTTGGGGCTCACCGACCCGCTCTTGCGCGCGCATCCCGCAGAGAAAACAAGCGAGGCGGCGAAAATCATGCAGAGTACAAACTCGACCGTTTTCCGGTGCATACTATCCTCCTTTTCGTCCAGTATCCGCCAACAGACCCTCGGTTATGTGGAATTGTTAAATGGCCGCGCCCGAGTTTTTCAGGACGACCACGCCGGTGCAGTGTTATCACCTCCTCCGAATGTGACGCGTTTTTTCCCGGAGCCGTTTGCCCTCATAAGGTAGATGTCCCGTCGGCCCGCCTGATTGCAGCTGTAAGCCAGATACCTGCCGCCGGGCGAGAAGCACGGGTCTTCATTGCCTCCGTCGAACGTCAGCCTCTGGAGGCCGGTCCCCGTGGGATGGATCGTATATATCTCTCCTCTGCCTCTGACCATTGAGACATAGGCTATCTTGTCTCCCTGCGGCGACCATACGGGCGAAGTGTTGTTGTATCCGTTGTAAGTGAGTCTGCGCAGATTCACGCCCTCTCGGTCCACAACGTATATCTGGGGATAGCCGGACCGATCCGACACGAAAGCCAGCTCGCGCCCGTTCGGCGACCATGTGGGTGAGGTGTCGGCGCGCGAGTTGCGTGTCAGCCTCGTCAGCTCTCCGCCCTCGAGATCCAGCAGGTATATCTCCGGGTTGCCCGATTTGCTCAGCGTGAGCGCGAGGGTCTTGCCGTCGGGCGAAAATGCGGGAGTCGTATTGAGCCCGATGAAGCCGGACACGCGAACGTAGCTTCGCTCCTTTAAGTCTACCATATAAACGTCGGGGTTGCGATCCCGGTAAGATGTGAAAGCCAACCGGTCGCCCTTCGGCGACCAATCGGGGGAAAGCGCGATCGATTCGTCATAGGTCAGCCGGTACGAGTTGTGTCCGTCGTAGTCCATTATATGTATTTCTTTTTTGCCGCTGCTTTTTTTCACATATGCTATCGACGTGTGTGCGACGCCGCGGTTGCCCGTATAACGGTAGACGATCTCGTCCGCGAATTTATGCGCGTTCTGCCTGATCGCGCGAGACGGCCCCGTGTAGAACTTGCCGACGATTCGCGTCTCGGATTCCACGTCATACAACGCGCAGTTAAACCTCAGATTGGCTCCCGTCGCCTTGTAGCTGCCGTGGACGACCGCCTGCACATCGAGCGGAATCCATGCCTTCAGCGGCGCAAACAGCGAGTCACCCGCTCCGAGGCCGTTCGCCCGAGGGGCGGAATCGAAGACATCGAAAAGCCCGGTGAAGCTGAGGTCATCTCGTATCACGCGCGTCATCTCGTCACCCGCGCCCGGCGGCGCCGACAGCGGCGAGGCGGGATCGCCGACAAACGTCGGAATGCCTATCTTGATCCTCGCGATGCCCGGCGCGTGGATATCTATGATTATGTCGCTCTGGCCAAACAGGGTGCTCGCGCAAAAACACACAAGCGCCGCCGCAAAGATCGATACCAAGAACCGTCGAATCATATTTGCTCCCCGTACTCAAAACCGAACTGAACTCCCAGCGTGTCGCCGGTGTAGCTTTCGGGAAGCGGCGGAAACGGCGCCGACCTGACGACTGCGCGGTATCCCGACTGATCGAAAAACGAATTGTTTGAAGGCTCCAGGATCGTAGGCCGCATTGCGAAGGCGCCTGCGCGTCCGATCTCGAAGCGGACTACCACTCGCGCGTGGACGCCGGAGCCAAGCACGTGCCTCGGCTCGATCCAGTTCCGCCACACCTTGCGCCTGATAGTCTCGATGTACCATTTCAGCTCGGGCGTGATGAAGTCCGTGTCCAGCTCCACCGTGCTCGTTGTCGCCGGCTCAGGCTCAGGCTCCGGTTCAGGCTCGGGCTCCGGTTCAGGCTCCGGCTCGGGTTCGACAACTTTGGCCACCTTAACCGGCTCCGGTGGTGGCGGCGGTGGAGGCGGCGCCTTTTTGGGAAGCTCGGGCTTAGCCTTGACCTCCGGCTCCTTCTTCGGTTCGGGCGGCTTTACGACCTTTGGAATCACAATTTTTTTCTCGGGCGGCGGCGCCGGCTTCTTTTTTACAACCGGCTTAGGCTCTGGTTTCGGTTTGGGCTTCGGTTTCGGCTTTGGTTTCGGTTTCGGAGCCCTGACCTTTGCGGTCTTTTTCACGGGTCTGGGTTTCGGCCGCTGAAACTCCATGAGGTCTACACTATAAACGACCGTCGGAATCCTCCTGAACGAGACGTCCAGCGCCTTTAAGATCATCAAGGAAGTCGCGAGACATATATGTATTACGACCGAATACGTGAGCATCCGGCCTATCTGAGGTCCCGGCCATAAGCCCACCAGAATCGCATGTGGGTCCATCTGTCCCGTGACGGTTCGAACCATGAATTGTCGCATATCGCCTCAACCATAGATTATACACGAATTTCCGCAAAATTCAAGGGTAGGCTTTTCAAAGAAGTCTGCTACATCTAGTGATGGACTAAAATGACGGCACTACTGATGGGGCATGTCGCAATATCTGAATGAGCCGCTTGTGGCACGCCCCTGCCTCCCTCCGAGGATGATAAGGCTCACCGTTTACGGGCGGGCCGGGCACATTTTTACAGGATGATCCGTCCTATGTGCTCACGATCACTGACGGGTCCTCGCCGGTCTTCTCGATCTGCATTGCGGCGTTTTTTGAGATGACCTTGACCGCGGCGGGACCATCCAGGGGGCAGGTAAACTCGCAGATACCGCATCCGGTGCATTCTTCCTCCACGACCGCGGGCCGTCGGATTACCTGCGGCCCGTCGACGGTCTGGACGGTGATGTCGGAGAAGCGGATCGCCTTTTTCGGGGTTGGACAATGCTCCTCGCATACGGCGCAGACAAACTCTTTGGACCATTCGTTTTTTTCGTTCCACCGGTCGTAAGCCACCCACGGGATGCATCTATTCTTGTCAAAATAGGCCATGCCGATTTTCGCCTTGTGCTTTTCCTCTTTCGTAAGCTCGGGGATGGCGCCCGACGGGCACGCTTCCCCGCAAAGCGTGCAGTTGTATTCGCAATATCCCGCCCGCGGGACAAGCTTCGGAGTCCACATGCCCTCCGCTCCGCCGTCGAGCAGAGTCGGGTGCAGCCCATTCTTCAGGCACACCTTCATGCACTCGCCGCATCGCAGGCATTCGGCGATGAATTTCCGCTCGTCTTCGACTCCCGGCGGTCTGATGATCCAGGGATACAACGACTTCGTCTGGAAATTCAGCCTCAGCATCGGGACTGCGGCCACCCCGACGAGCGACGTGCCGACAAAAGCGCGGCGGCTGAGGATGCCTCCCTCGATGCTCTGCGGCGCCGCCGGCGGCTTGAAGGAAAAGCTTATCGCGTTTTCCGGACACACATCGCGGCATGTGAAGCAATACACACATTCGCCCCTCAACGTCTTCGAGCCCTTCTCGGCGATCGCGTCGGTCATGCAGGCGCGCTGGCACTTCAGGCAATGCGTGCAGTTGTCGTCCACCGTTCTTCTCAGCGCAGGATACCTGCCCACCAGCGCCAGCAGGGCTCCGAGCGGGCACAGGCTCCTGCACCAGAACCGGCGGTCAATCGCTCCCAGCGCGACTATCCCGAAAAATATGAACGCAAACAGAAGATGGGATGAAAACACCAGTTGCTCGAAAGACAGTATATGCTCGCGCAGGAACTCCTCGGTCGGATACAGGATCGGGGCCAGGGCGGGAATCAGAAACAGCAGGTCGAGCACGCTCAAGGCGAGAAAATTCGCGTAAGGCTGAAGCGCAAGGGCATAAGAGCGCGTCACGAGGCTCAGCGGATCGAACCATCCCGCGAGTTGCATGCCGAGCGCCGAGCCCACGAGCAGCACAGCCAGCAGCGCGAACTTCCAGCGCCTGTGTCCGGGTTTGGCGTCCTCGATCGGGTTGCGCTTCCTCGCGAAAAACTTGTCGCAGACGTCGAGAGTCGTACCCATCGGGCACACCCATCCGCAAAATGCGCGGCCGAGAACAAGCGTGCCCACGGCGACTATGAGCGCCGGCCAGAAAAGCGTCACCACCGCGCGCGAGGCGAGAGATGTCGTTATCGCCAGCAGAGGACTCAGCCGCGGAAACACATCGACCCGATAGGTCTCGGGCAGCGGATAGGTGGTCCTCGTCAGAAGAAACACGAAAAGCGCGAGACAGGCCAGTTGAGAGACGCGTCTGAGATTCCTCATATAAAAAACGGGGCGATCATGCCAGATTTATGTCCTGCCGCTTCACTCGGGCAAGATCCATCTCGCCCAGCCCATGGGCCGAAGCCATCTGCACAAAACCGACCTCGCGGGGTTCGAGGCCGAAAATGGTCGAGCAATAGGCGTCGACCGCGACCGGGTCGACGCCGGCCACCAGCAGGCCCTCCATGCGCACGTCGGCTGCGGTCCCGCTGGCGGGACCCCTTGCGGTCAGTATCCGATATGCGTCAACAATGGTTATATCCACCGCGGTTATTGTGGCGAGGTCGGCGAGCCGCTGATGAATTTCGGTATGCCAACTGCCGCGGTTGCCGCCGACGATGCCCATCATGTTCTTGAAACCGAGTGTAAGCCTCGATGTGCCGTGATGCTTCGCAATGGGCACGTTTATCAAGACGTCGGCCTTCGCGGCGTCCTCATATATCGACCATTCCTTCATCAATACCCCTTTAGGGATTGCGAGCGGGCGGAACTTTCTTTTGTTCACGTGACCGACCGATGCTCCGGCCTCCTCGGCCGCTTTCGCTATCCCGCTGGAATCGTATGAGCGCCTCGCGTCGTTACAGGTGCGGTCGAACACGCTCACCCGCTTTGCGCCCGCCTTGAGACAAAGCTCGATGACGGCGGCGACGACGGCCGGATTGGTCGTTGCCGCCTGCTCGGGCAGCCTGTCCCATGCCATGTTGGGCTTCACGACGACTATGTCGCCGGGCTTTATCAGCTTGTCGATGCCGCCCAGTGCCTCGAGCGCAGCCCTGGCCATTTCCGCCGGGTTCTCGCCGCGGACCACCGCCAGATCGCCGGAGAGCCCGTGTTCTTTCGCCCTCTTCGGCCCGAACTCGACCGGCTGAGAGCCGCACCCATAAAGGCCGCCGACGCACGCGGCGGCGCCCGCCGTCCCTATCGTTCCAAGAAATCCGCGCCTTGAAATTTCAGAAGTCATGACTATATCCCTTGATTCGCCTTTATTCCACTTATTGGAGTCCAACGCGTGGGGTCGCGACAATCAATTTAATTATACCATTTCCGCCGGAAATTGTTAAGGTCGCACGATCGGGGCCGACCTCGACATGCGCAAGCAGTTCATTGTCGAGACGGGAGACGCCAGGAAGGGGATCAGGAAGGCGATGTTGAAATTCATCGAGTACTCGACCGCCGGCCCGGACGTGGTATGCCCGGATATCGAGGTTCAGGAAGACGATCGGTCACGGCGCCCGGCGCGAGAATCTCAGGCGCAGAATCACGATTCGGATAAACGTCGCGACAATGATGAACATCAAAGCGGCGACCCCGATGGCGAAACTTGCGCGCTTGCGGAACTCGGACTTTGGCAGCCCTTCGATTCGATAGTAGTCCCGCGTTTCTGAAAAGCCTCCCTCCCTGCCCGACAACACCGTCACGAACATGTTTCCCCTCCGGTCGAGCGTCAGCGCCTCGAACAACATGTCAAAACCGGGCGGCGATCTCAGCATCGCAAACGCGCGCTCCTCACCGGAGCCGGCATGCTTCACTATCATCGAGCCGAATTGCGAATGCGGTCCACCTTCAAGCGTCTCGATCGTGTAATAGTTTCCCGCGCCGTCGAGCGAGCCGGCGCCGGAGAGGGTTATCTCGGGATACTCAACGCTCTCGGAAGTGATTCTCGAGCACGTCAGGCCTTCTTCCAGAAGAATGATAGGTATATCGGTGCCCGGGAAAGCGATAAGGGTCAATATTATGACGGGAAGCAGTCGCATAGGCAGTGGCCGGCTCAGCCGGGCGTCTTCGAGAGCACGCCGCGAAGGTGGGTCAATACGCTCTGGGGGATCACCGCTCGCGCAGTGCAGACATACTCGAGCGTGTAGTCCGAGCCTCGTGTCAATATATCGATACGCAGGCCCTGCTGGCGCACGAGGCGGCTCAGCTCAAAAAGGTCGCCTCGCTCGAAGAAATAGAACTTGGTCTGGAACATCTCGGCCGCCGCTCCTTCGCCGAAGCATAATTTGAGGGCGACCGTCTGCGTGGTCATGTCGCAGTCGGCCGAGATGTCGATGATGCCGGTCTCGGCCATGTGCGGGTCGCTCAGCTTGACTACGATTATCACGTCGTCGGATCGATCGAGCGTGTGGCAGATGTCGCTGCTCGAGAAAAAGTTCACGATCCACTGTGGCAGCACGTAGTTTCCGCTTCCCTCCTGCAGCGTGTCCCGGTACTCATAGTCGATCGCCACAATCGGCACAGGCGGCTCCGGCGGCACGTCGAGGTCCTCGACGGCCTCGCCGACCGGCCCGACGTACGGTTCGGCCTCGATCACGGAGGCCTCCTGCGGCTCGGGCTCCTGCTGCCCGGCGCTGCGCCTCGCCTGGATCGCCTCGGTGTGGGCCTCCATGGCAGCTATCGTGGGGGAATCAAGCTCGACTCTCGATTCGTTGAACATGTAGCACAGGGCGACGAACGTCGCGACGACGAGAAGCGAGATCAGAATCACTGAACCCATCGCGGCCTCACCTTCCGTTTATCGAATTCGCGTCTTCGATGTCCGGCGAATGTCGGACCTATTTCTCCGATCCTTCAATCAGCATGCCGAAGTGCATTTCATCCAGGACCGAATCCACGTCTGCCGAAATCTCCTGGAAGGTTTTGCGCAGACGTGTCGACACGGCGTCGGTCGCGCCATCGGGAGTCAGCATTTTTCTGCCGGAAACCGCCTCGATGACTTCGCGAATCATTATACTCGAGGGTTGCCGGGCGAGGACGTAGTCTTTGTCTTCCGTATAGACGATCAGATGCCTCTCGGACAATCGGTTGAGGATCTTTCCGAGCATTTCGGATGGTATTCCGATGCCCCTGAGCGCATCGATCGTGCTCTGACTGTTTTCCTCGGGCGCGGCGAAGCGCCCTGCGATCTCGGCCATGGCGCGCACCGAATACAAATCCAGAAAACCGGTTATACCCTCTTCCGTCAGGTGGCTTTTTAACCTCGGGTACTGGACGGCGTAGGCGACTTCGGCCCCGAAAAGCACGATGAGCCATGTGAGATAAAGCCACAGGAGGAATACGGGCACGGCGCCCAGCGAGCCGTAAACCTTGTCAAAAGAAGTCATGTTGGCAATGTACCAGTTGAACGCTCCCTTTGCCACCTCCCACATCGTGCCGCCGACTATCGCGCCCGTAAACGCGGCCGAGACGCGAACGCCGGTGTACGGGATGAATTGATACGCGAACCAGAAGGCCATCCAATTGAGAAAATACGGCAGGAGCTTGTACCCGAGAATGTCCCCGTCCGCCACCTTCAGGCTGGCCGCAAGATAAAACGAAACCAGCATAAGCAAGGGAACAGCGGTCAGGACCGTCCAGAACGCCATGAATTTGCTCAAAAACGGCCGCCTTTGCTTCGCCTGCCAGATGTCATTGATCGTATGCTCGACTGAATTAAAAAGGAAAATCGCGGTCACGAAAAGCGCGATCAGGCCGAAGACTCCGAGGAGCATCACGTTCTGGGAATATTGAATGAGATACTCCTGGATAGCGCCGGTGGTGTCGGGGAGCAGATTTCGAAACAGGAATACTTCGACTTTGTCCTGGATCGTGCTGAACGCATCGAGCTTCGTGAGGATAAAGAAGAAAATGGCCGTAACGGGGACGAGCGCCAGGAGGCTTGCATAGGCCAGGGCGCTGGCGCGCAGGATGCATTTGTCGTTGACGAACTCCTCGAACGCGCGAACCAATACCCTCAGAGGAAAGATGACGACTCTCGTCAAGGGCGCGTTCTGCGAGAGATCGCCGTCGCGGAGAAGACGCCACAGTTCTGCAGCTTTTTCCCGCAATTCAAACGTTGGAAATACCCTCCACCGTTGGTGTCTGTTGGGCGCGCAAGCCTCCGCAAACCCAAGTATAGCAGAGCCTTGAAGGTTTGTCAATCCGCCGGTTGGGATGTTGGGGAGGCGGCTTTAGCCGATTCGGCAAGCGCCTGTTCGAGG
>CBDUSG010000101.1:0-8596 GCA_965369575.1 uncultured bacterium
ATAGGCTTCGGCGACATCGCTCCAATAGTGCCCTAACGTTGAGTCACTGGAAAGAATAAAACAAACACTGGCAAAAATCAGCGAATACAGAGGCACCCATTTTTTCCATCCCGCTGGTCTCATTGACAGGAGATAATAAAATATGAATCCGTGGGCCAGTATGAGCAAGACATAATGATGTTTCCAGGAGCGCGGAGAAATGAACAACATCGCCAAAAAAACCAGCGCATATTCTCCCAGATTTCCCAGGTGCTTCTGATCTTTTCCGGGTGTCCGGCAGACCCAAGCCAGGCAACCCACCACAAGGAGAGACGCTATTCTGACAACGAACGACACGGTCTGATAGTCCAATGATGCAAAGTTGACTCTTAACTCTCCGTACCCTTTTTGGATGTTCGCTTCAATCGCTATGGAATCCGTCAAAAAGCGATAAAAAAGCCCGTTAAAAGATTGATTGATATGACTAGCAGTGCCAGATTGGGCGTCAGCGAAGAATGGATAAATCATCTGTTTGAACCATTCTTCGGCCAGAAGATTATTGTATTCGAAGCCTAGGATGAGTCCCGGAATAAGCCAGGCAAAAAGAAGAATTCCTGCGACAGCGCCGCCTATGCTGATCCATCGACGTTTAAAGATAAAATAAAGGATAAAAAGGGCTGGGGTTACTCGAAGTGCTGTGGCAAAGCCGACAGCCATTCCTGAAAAAAAGTCTTGTTTATTAAATAAGCATACCAATGCTGCCGCAATGAGACCACCGGTAATTATGTTCACATTGGCATGTGTCAAATCACCCATGAACACCCGCAGGTTCAAAAACAGCAGCACCATCAGCACCCAATCCGGCCAAGGAGGCCCGTTATTCCGGGCAACTTTTACCACGGTCCAAAATATGAATAGAATGATGGAATACTTAAATGTTAGCCATAGCACTGATCCCCACATGGAGCCCATGGCATGAAAAGGCTTTTGAATGAGCAACATCATGGGCAAATTCGGATAGAGCTCAGCTTTCGCATCATAGATAACCTCTTTCCGACTGATCATCTCCGAGTATTTTGCCTGGCGCAAAAATGCACCTCGGCCTTTTTTAGCTTTGTGAACCACTTTCACAGCAGAAGCCACATAAAGAATTACGAACAAAACTACTAAAATTATCCTTGTCTTAGACATCGCTTTAGAGCCTTCCAAGAATCCATATCGTTTTTGCAAAGCCGGGAGTCAATCCCATTCTTAGTTGAAATTACGTAGTGACCCTCATTGATTATCACGCGGCGAATTTTTCGATCGGCTCCGAACTTCCTATACCAGGCTCCCTGTGTACCGCCTCCCTCAGCTGAGGCAGATGCCTGTAACCGGTAATCCTGTTCAGTCGTGGCTCTACATACAAAAGAGAGGTCGCCGAACGGTTTCGACGCCAGGGCGATGAGCCAGAAATAGAGCGGCGGCTTTTCCGTATAGACAATACCGTTGAGATGCGGTACGAGCCACTCGCCGGTCTCGAGCATCTCACGCGCCACCTGCGCGTAGCGCGGCTCGTCGGGAGTCCACAGATCGCGCGCCCCCATCCGGAAAAAGAAGAGGAAAAAGCACGCCGCAAGCAGGAGCATTATGTGAAGGGATGTCCGAGATTTGAAGTTCAAGGCGGGACTACCTCGTGGACGAGAGCGGAACCGGACGCCTGAGAGCCCGGGGCGCATTCCCATTTATGCCGATGCCCGCTTCCTGTAAATCAGCATCAGATTGCGGACGTAAACGATGAAGCCGAAACTTTGGCCCAATGTGAATACGGGATCACGTCTGTGGATTGCATAACACAGAAGGATGAGACTGCCGGCCAGGCTGAAAAACCAGAATGCAATGGGAATGACGCTTTCACCGCGACGCTCCGACACTATCCATTGCACAACGAATCGCGTCATAAACGCAGCTTGTCCGAGCAGGCCCACGCATAACCAGATCCGCGTGCTCCAGCTCATTCCTATCCAGTCGGCCCAGTTCATCTTTCCTCCTCTATCTCATATCGTATATGGCGTTTCTTCATCCATCTCACGGCGAGCAGGTCCACAAAGGCCTTCATCATGCGGTTGCGAATGTTGTACTTCGAATCGCCAAGCTCGCGCGGCCGATGATTGACGGGAACTTCGGAGACGGTGAAACCCTCGAGCTTGAAGAGCGTGGGAAGAAAGCGGTGCATGCCCTCGAACAACTTGACGTTCTCGAAGCATTCCTTCTTATATGCCTTCAGCGAGCATCCGACGTCGACTATGTCTTCATCGCTCAGTGTGTTCCTGACGTAGTTGGCGATCCGGCTCGATACGCGCCTGACGAGGTTGTCGTGTCGCTTCTGCCGCCAGCCGCACACGACGTCGTACTCATCCAGCTTCTCGATCAGTCGCGGGATGTCGCGCGGGTCGTTCTGCATGTCGGCGTCGAGCGTGACAACCACGTCGCCTTTAGCGTGCTTGAAACCGGCGGCCAATGCGGCCGTTTGACCGCAGTTTCGCCTGAACCCGATGAAGTGAACCTCCGGATGCTCCTCGGAGAGGGCGCGCATCAATTCGCGCGTGCCGTCGGTACTGCCGTCGTCGACGAAAAGGATCTCGAATTCCTGTCCCATGCCGCGCATCACCCCGAGCACTTCGTCGGTCAGCGGCCGCAGGCACTCGGTTTCGTTGTATGCCGGCACAACAACCGAAATCATATCAACCCTATTTCTCCCGATCCGCGCAACCGGGCCCCGCACGCCGGACACCACAGATGCCCATCGTCGTACATCTTCCGGTTCTTGAAATAGGCCGCCCTTATCTCCGGCAGCAGCTTTTCACTGGCCTCATGATATTCCCGCGATCCCCGGCGCGGCATTTCCTTTCCGCGCCCGTTGATTATGCGAAAGCATTCCAGCTCGACGAAATACTCCGGAACGTCGGGCTTCATCTCCACCCCGCATGAATTGCAAACCATAATATTATCGGCGCGCATGCTTCCTACTCCCATTCTATGGTGCTTGGCGGCTTCGAGCTTATGTCGTAGACAACCCTGTTGACGCCCTTGACCTCGTTGATTATCCGGTTGGAGATCGTCGCCAGGACATCTTGGGGAAAGCGATACCAGTCGGCCGTCATGCCGTCCATGCTGGTGACGGCGCGGATGGCCGCGACGTTTTCATAAGTGCGAGCGTCGCCCATCACGCCGACGCTGCGCACCGGTAAAAGCACGACGAGCGCCTGCCATATCTCGCGGTACAGCCCGGCCTTTTTTATCTCCTCGATAGCTATATGGTCGGCCTCTTTGAGCGTCGCAAGCCTTTCGCGCGTGACTTCGCCGAGGACTCTTATCGCCAGCCCCGGCCCCGGGAACGGATGCCGCCATACGATCTCGTCGGGGAGCCCGAGCTGCTCACCGACCTCGCGCACTTCATCTTTGAAAAGCTCCTTGAGCGGCTCGATAAGCTCGAAATCCATGTCCTCGGGCAGGCCGCCGACGTTGTGGTGGCTCTTTATCATGTCCGACGGTCCCCGTGTCGAGCGACTCTCGATGACGTCGGGATAAAGCGTGCCCTGCGCCAGATATTTGAACTTGCCGAGCCTGCCGGCCTCCTCCTCGAACACGCGGATGAACTCGTTTCCGATGATCTTTCGCTTCTGTTCGGGCTCTTCGATACCCGCAAGTTTTTCCAAAAACCAATCCTCGGCGTCGACGACGTCGAGGTTAACGGGGAAATGTTTGCGGAAAACCTCCTCGACGAGTTCCGGCTCGTTCTTGCGGAGCATGCCGTTATCGACGAAGATGCAGTGCAGCCGGTCGCCGATGGCCCGATGCAAGAGCGCCGCGGTCACCGACGAGTCTACTCCTCCGCTGAGCCCGCAAAGCACATTGTCCGATCCCACCCTCTCGCGTACCTGCTTCACGGTTTCCTCGATGAACGAGCCCATATTCCAAGTGGGCCGGCACTCGCTCACGCGAAACAGGAAATTGCGCAGGATGTCCGCGCCGCGCGGCGTGTGAACGACCTCGGGATGAAACTGCAGGCCGTATATCGGGCGGCTCGCGTGTTTCAAGGCGCATAGGGGCGAGTTGTCCGAGGCGCCGATATTGACGAAACCGGGCGGCAGCGACTCCAGCCGGTCGCCGTGGCTCATCCATACGGTCAGTTCCTTCTCGATCCCGTGAAAGAGGCCGTCGGGGTCCGAGTGGGTCATCACGGCTTTGCCGTACTCACGGTTGGTGGCCGGGGCGACCACGCCGCCCATCGCCTGTCCGATGGCCTGCATCCCGTAGCAAATGCCCAGTAAAGGGACATCAATGTCGAAGATTGCGGGATCGGGCAGGGGAGAACCCTCGGCGGGCACGGATGCCGGTCCTCCGGAAAGCACGATCGCGCTCGGTTTCATCGACTTGATCTCTGCGGCGGAAAGGTCGAACGGGTGGATCTCGCAATAGACGCGGCTCTCACGTATCCGTCGGGCTATCAGCTGGCTGTACTGCGAACCGAAATCGAGGATTATGACTATCTGAGAATGCGGGTCGGGATTCGTTTTATCGGGCATAGGCCTAACCGGGGGCACGGCAGCGGCTTCGGAAAAACGGCGCTTGACTTTCCTTAGAAACGCTGGTAGTTGGGCGCCTCCTTGGTGATGGTGATGTCGTGAGGATGACTCTCGAGCAGGCCCGCGTTGGTCAGCTTTATCAGCTTCGATTTCCGCTGAAGCTCTTCTATGTTCCCGACGCCGCAATAACCCATGCCGGACCTGACTCCTCCGACCAGCTGAAAGACGAAGCTCGATAGGGTTCCCCGATAGGCGACTCGACCCTCGATCCCCTCGGGAACGAGCTTGTCCACGTTGAATTCGTTTTCCTGATAGTAGCGGTCCCTCGCGCCCTTTTGCATCGCCTGCAGTGAGCCCATACCGCGGTAAAGCTTGTATCTCCTGCCCTCGTAAATTGCTATCTCGCCGGGACTTTCCTCGGTGCCCGCGAACAGATTGCCGACCATGACCGAACTCGCGCCCGACGCCAGCGCCTTCGTTATGTCGCCGGAGTAGCGGATGCCGCCGTCGGCTATCACCGGCACGTCGCGCTCCTTGGCCACCCTGGCGCAGTCGCTTATCGCCGTTATCTGCGGAACGCCCGCGCCGGCGACAATGCGCGTAGTGCATATCGAGCCCGGGCCCACACCGACTTTGATCGCGTCGGCGCCGGCCTCGATAAGCGCGAGCGCACCCTCGCCCGTGGCGACGTTGCCGCCGATTATTTCCACGCCGTCGAATTCGAGTTTCAGCTTCCGAACGGTATCGAGCACCCCGCGCGAGTGCCCGTGCGCCGTATCGACGGCGATCACGTCGACCCCGGCTTTGATAAGTTTTTCCGCGCGCTCGAGGACGTCCTCGCTCGTGCCGACCGCCGCGCCGACGCGCAACCGGCCGTATTCGTCCTTGCATGAGTTCGGGTATTCGATCGTCTTCTGGATGTCCTTAATCGTTATCAGCCCGCGCAGATAACCGTCGTCGTCGACGACCAACAGCTTTTCGATGCGGTTTTTATGCAGGATGCTCTTGGCCTGTTCCAGGGTCGTCCCGACGGACGCCGTCACCAGGTTCTCCTTGGTCATCACCTCCGAGATGGGCCGGTCATAATCGCCGTAAAACCTCAGGTCCCGGTTGGTGAGTATCCCGACGAGCTTGCCGCCCTCGTCCGTGATGGGAAATCCCGAAATATGGTGGCGCTCCATCAGCTCATTGGCCTTGCTCACGCTGTCGTCCGGCCGGAGCGTTATCGGATCGGCGATGACGCCGCTCTCGAACCGCTTGGTCTTGCTGACCTCGGCGACCTGCTCGTCGACGGACATGTTCCGGTGGACGATACCGATGCCGCCCTCCTGCGCGAGCGCGATCGCAAGGCGCGCCTCGGTGACCGTGTCCATCGCAGAGCTTACTATCGGAATGTTCAGCGGAATCTTGCGCGTGAGCAGGGTGTGCAGGTCCGTGTCGCGGGGCAGAATTTCGGAGTGGGCGGGCACAAGAAGCACGTCATCAAACGATAATCCTTCGCGAATACCATTCAGATCCGCCATATGAGCGCCTCTCCGTTGGTCAGAGCCTGGTTTTTATTAATCAAACATTATATCATGCGCCGCGGCGGTAGTAAAGAAAAAAAGAACGAAATTTCGGCTCTTATTACTGGGAGTGGAAAATAGTTATCATTCCGGCGTAGAGGCACGGCGTGCCGTGCCCGACCCCCGATCAGTGTCGAGGGCAGGCCCCGATCCGGGGATCAGGGAGCGGGAATCCACGTGTTTACTGGTGGAATGGATTCCCGCCTTCGCGGGAATGACATTTGGGAGTGGGAATGACATTGTGGGGGCATGCCTTTTCGGAGAAAGAGAGCGAAGTACTTCGTGCTCCCCTTAGTAACTCTCGTAATCCGGCGCGAGGATGGCACGCCGAAGGGCCGGTTGCGACTTTTCATAAAGGCATATATAATAACGGGCGGACTGATGGTCGAGGGACCATTTCACCTTTTCTTCGAATTCGGACCAGACCAGTGGAGGATATATGATGAACGCTACTGCTAGAGAAAGCATCCGGCTCGAGGCCGACGCCGTCGTCGTGGGAACCGGGCCGGGCGGCGCGACGGTCGGGCGCGAGCTTGCCAGGGGCGGCAAACGCGTCATTTTCGTCGAGGGCGGCCGTCACCCCGAACGCATCGGCAGTACCTTTGCGCTCGCTAAATATACCGACCGCGCAGGGCTTGTATATTCCGAGGAAGGGCTGAACGTCGTTCGCGCGCTGGCGACTGGCGGCTCGACCCTTGTATTCACGGCGACCGCCTGCCGTCCTCCGGCGTGGCTGAAGGAAAAATACGGCGTGGACATAACATACGAAGTGAACGAGACGGAAGAAGAGCTGAAGCTTGCGGCGCTGCCCGAGAGGCTGCTGGGATCGTCGAATCAGCGGCTGATGTCCTCGGCGGGCGAACTCGGTTACGAGTGGGAGCCGTTCAAGAAGTTTATCGATCCCGAAAAATGCAAACCGGGATGCTCGGACTGCATGCTCGGCTGCAAGCACGGCGCGAAGTGGACGGCGGCCGACTACGTCGCCGAGGCGGTCGAGCATGGGGCCACGTTGATGAACAGGGTGCGGATACGCGAGGTCATCACCGAGAACGGCCGCGCCGTCGGCGTCAGGGGCCGCAACTCATCGAAAATGCCGGTCGAAGTGCGCGCCAAATGGGTGATCCTGGCCGCGGGCGGCATGGGAACGCCCGTCATCCTGCAGCGCTCGGGCATACCGCAGGCGGGCCAGGGATTTTTCTGCGATCCGCTGCGCATGGTCTACGGCGTCCCGCGCGATAGGGCGCCCGGTACGGCTTCGGCGGCCCAGATGTCCGTCGGCACATACGAGCACCACGATGAGGACGGTTTCCTCCTCTCGTCGATAATCGAGCCGAGATTGCTTTTTGCCGCGTCTGTGGCGCTCAGGAATCCCAAATATCTGCCAAAATGCGTGAATTACGGCTCGGTTTTGGGAATAATGGTCAAGATTCGCGATGATATGGACGGGCGCGTCAGCCTCGACGGCTCTTTCTCGAAGCCGCTCAGCTATGAGGACCGCCTCAAGCTGGACAAGGGAACCCGCGTGGCCGAGAGGATTCTGGAAAATGCGGGCTGTGACACGTCCGACATCTTCTATTCGATCGACCGGGGCGCGCACCCGGGCGGTACGGCGCGGATCGGGCACGTGGTGGACGAGAATCTGAAGGCGGAAATCGAGAACCTCTACGTGTGCGACACGAGCGTCATCCCCGAGCCGTGGGGGCTGCCGCCGGTGCTGACCTGCATAGGGCTGGGCAAGCGCCTGGCGAAAGACCTTTTGAACTAGCCGAACGGCTCATAGCGGCTCTCATTTTATCGCCCTGACGTTTGCGATGATGGCGAGGCTATTCTTGGTTCTGGCGTTTCGCAAGGTGGAAAGCAACTCCACTTTGCTGAAACCGGCATCTTCGAACAGCGCCAGAAAAGACCTTTCCGGCAGCGCTCCCGCGATTCACTTGAACCAGTCCTCAAGGTCGCAAACCGCTTCTTCCTTCGGTGGATTCCTGAGAACGATCTCGGACAAAACGGTCCGGCCTCCGGGTCTGAGAACCCTGAAGACTTCCGCAACTATCGCCTCTTTGTCGGGTGACAGGTTGTAGACACCGTTGCTGACGACGACGTCGACCGAGGCGTCGGGAAGCGGGATGTTGTCTGCGGCAGCGCAATGGAAGCCGACATTGCTCATCCCCATCGCGCTGAGGCTGCGCTCGGCCTTTCCTGTCATTTCAGCCGACATGTCGAGCCCGTGAACGAAACCTTCGGGGCCGACCGCCGTCGCCGCGAAATACATGTCGAGCCCGGCCCCGCAGCCGAGGTCGAGCACGGTCTCTCCGGGACCGAACCCGGCAAAGGGCAAAGGGTTGTGGGCGCCGGCGAACGACTCGGTGACCGACGCCGGCAGGCGTCTCAGCTCGCCTTTGGGATAGCCGACGCTCTCAGCATATTTGCGGCCTACGGGAAAGCTGAATTTTCCTCCCGGATGCGTGGCCACGCGAGAGTATTTGT
>CBDUSG010000102.1:0-8593 GCA_965369575.1 uncultured bacterium
TGCCCTCATATCAAAGAGCTGGAGATCGGAGTCGAACCGACGACATCCTCATTACGAGTGAGGTGCTCTACCAGCTGAGCTACTCCAGCTTTTTAAACAAGCCCAATTTTAGCATAATCGGCCCACGCGGTCAACAGAGGTGCGTTGGCGCAGGCTTCTCAGTTTCCGGATGCATTGGGGATCGGAACGGGATTCTTCGTGTCGGTGCGACGTAGCCGGCCAAGGGCCGGCTTGCTCTGAGGTGAGGCCAAGGGCCGGCTTGCTCTGAGGTGGGGCCAAGGGCCGGCTTGCCCGGGAGGTGGGGCCAAGGACCGGCTTGCCCCCGTCGCCGCGCTCAATATTTCGCCGGAGCATGCCGAAATTGTGCGCGGTCGATCATTCTTGGAACCCTCGAGCCGAGCCCCTCGAGCCGAGCCAACCAGGCGAGGGGCTCGGGCGCGTAATCGTTACTCCGTTGCGCGCATGAATTCGGCCGGAAAACCCGCGCTCCCCGTTCCGCCCGCACGCCCCGCGACCCCTTGTCCCGGGCTGCCACGCGCCGGGATCGGTGTGCCAGGATCGGCTTGCAAGAACGAGCGCTTCCGCCCCGTGTCCACAGCGGCTTTGGTCTGCGACGCGTATCCGCCGGACGGGCCTCGATACGATCCCATTGGTGGCATGATATTTGCACCACCTTCGTAGGGCAAATTCTGTGAACCATCGCGTCGCAAGAGCCGGGGCGGCGCCGGAACAACCTGTGGAGGTACGGCATGAACGAGGGTAGCGGGAAAAAGGTCGTCATACTTGGGGCGGGCGTCGCCGGGCTGCGCCTCGGGTCCCAGCTCGGCGCCAAAGGGTTCCGTGTGGAAATCTACGAGGAAAACCCACATGCCGGAGGCCTGCTCCGCACAATCGAGAAGAATGGATTCCTCCTCGACCTCGGCCCGCACTTCTTCGTCAATGAAGACGTCGAACGCCTAAAGCCGTTGCTGCAGGACGCGCTGACGCCGCTGCAGGCGTACTTCGGCATAGGATACGAGCATCAGCAGATACGCTTTCCGATTGACCCGCTGGAGCTGATAAGCACGCTGCGTCCGGGAGATTCGTTCTTGATGGCTATCGATGCGCTCTCGAGGGCGCTGTTCGGGGCGGATATGACGATGGTCGAGAATGCGGATCAATGGGTCCTGGCGAAGTTCGGCAAGCGAGTGAATGACTTCGTTTTCAAAAGCCATATAGAAAAGACGATGGGCGTCCCCTCGAACAGGGTTTCCGCCCATTGGGCGACCGAAAGAGGGAAATTCTTCGACGAGTACGAGCCGAAAAAAGTGATTTCCCGCGCGTTCAAACGCTCCGAGATACAGCCGCTGGTCATCCATTATCCTCGACAGGGGGCGCAGATGATCGCAAACAAGCTGGCGGCACATATAGAAAATAGCGGCGGCTCAATTTTCCCGAACTCGAGGGTAACCGGCGTGGCCGGCGACGGCAAGCGCGTTAGTCATATCGTAGTGCAGTCCAAAGACGGTTCGCAAAAGGACGTGAAGGCGGATATCTTCGCCAGCACGCTTCCGATAACGCTGTTGTGGGACATGCTGCACAAAACCGAATCGGGCGCCGACCGCAAGTCGAGGCTCAACCTTAAATATCGCGGCCAATGGCTCTTTTACTTCTTCATTGACCGGCCGCGGCTGACGGACAAGGTTCAGATATTTTATCCTGAAGAGCATTATTTCTTCCGCAGAGTCTCCGAGCCTAAGAACCTGAACGCCCAGATGGGCGACCCGAATACGACCGTAATCTGCGTGGAAGTCGCCTACACCGAGGGAGACGCGATATCCAGGATGAACGAGGACAAGCTCGCCGCCCGGCTGATCGACGAGTTATGCGACGTTTTCGGCCTCGGCCCCGACGAGTTCGCCAACCATTTTTCCACGAAAGTCCCGCACTCGTATCCGATCTATGAACTCGGATATGTGGGCGAGGTTCTGAAAGCCGCCACCGCGATATTCAATCTGGACAACCTGTTTTCCCTCGGCCGCCAGGGCCTGTTCAGGTACGACTTCATGACCGGTCGCGTCATGGAATCGGCCGACTATCTGGCCAAGTTCATCCAGACGGGCAAGCCAAAGAAGGAATTCCTGACCGAGCCCATCGCCAAATCCCTCTTCTTCTGAGCGCCGGCGGCGTTGTCCGCTGCGACACTTTCAGGAAAATGACGGGGACCTCCTATTCCTGCCCGCATTGCAAATCCGCCCATATTTCTAATATAATTACGTAATTGCCAATCGGCTTTCCGCCCCCGCATTCCGGGGAGAACGGATTTCTATGCGTCGGACGAAAATAGTCGCGACAATCGGCCCGGGCTCGAGCAAGGTGAGAGTGCTGCGGGGAATGATCGGCGCGGGCATGGATGTTGCCCGGCTCAACTTCTCGCACGGAACGCATGCCGATCACGCGCGCAACTGCCGCCGCATCCGCAGGCTCGGCAAAATTGCGGGCAGATTCATCGGAGTCATCGGCGACCTGCAGGGCCCGAAGATACGCGTTGGCGAGTTGGCCGGCGCCCCGTTGGACCTGCGCAAGGGCGATCGGCTGACGATAACGACGAGGAAGATCAAGGGTTCGGCCGACACCGTTTCGACTGCATACGGGCGTCTTCACCGCGACGTCAAGCCCGGCGACAGGATTCTCATCAAAGATGGCGAAATCGAGCTGAAGGCCGTCGAGGTCGAGGGCCGTGACATCCGGTGCCGGGTCGTACACGGCGGCAAGCTGACCGCGCACAGCGGCATGAACCTGCCCGGCGTCGAGGTTTCCGAGCCGTCGCTCACCCGCAAGGACCGCGAGGACGTCGGCTTCGCCGTCGAGATGGGCGTCGACTATCTCGCGCTGAGCTTCGTCCGCAGCCCCGGCGACGTCGTTAAACTGAAGAGGCTGCTCAAAAAACTTGGCGCAGACATTCATGTCATCGCGAAGATCGAAAGGCCGGAGGCCGTCGCGAATATCGACGAGATAATTCAGGCGGCAGACGGCATAATGATCGCGCGCGGCGACCTCGGGGTCGAGATGCCGCCGGAGAAGGTGCCGCAGATACAGAAAGACATCATAGCCCGTTGTATAAACGCCGGCAAGCCGGTCATAACCGCCACGCAGATGCTCGAGTCGATGATAACCAGGCCGACGCCCACACGCGCCGAGGCCTCCGACGTCGTCAACGCAATATATGACGGGTCGGACGCCGTGATGCTCTCCGGCGAGACCGCCGTCGGCGCCAACCCGGTCCGCGTCGTGAGGATGATGGCGCGCATCGCGAAAGAGGCCGACGATCATATGGCGGAGAACTCCGCGGAAATAACCAAAAGGCATGCCCGACGCATGTGGAAAATGAGGAATTTTCGTTTCGAGGATGCAATCGGCCGAACCGTGCAGACCACGGCCGCGCGCCTGCACGTTCCGCTCATCGTCTGCTTCACCTCCTCCGGCTTCACCGCCCGGCAGGTGTCGAGCTTCAGGCCCGAGATATCGATAATCGGCGCCACCCAGCACGACAGCGTGCTCCCCCGGATGAGCCTGTACTGGGGCGTTCGGCCGATCCGCACGCCTAAGGCTGAGACGATAGACGCCATGATAGAAAACGTCGAGCGCGAACTCCTGCGGCGCCGCATGGCGCGCAAGGGAGAAAACATAATCATCACCGCCGGGTACCCGCTGGGTGTCTCCGGCACGACCAACATGATGCAGCTCGTCCGTGTGGGCGAGCACGCTTCTCATTCGGGCTCCGGATCACACCGTGGAAAGCGAGGGCACTGATGGCGCGCGTACGCGAGCTTTTTTCGGACTACTGCAACGATTTCAAGAAATTGCGCTCTTTTTTCCGATACAACCCGCGCGATCTCGAAAACGCGATGGGCGAACTGCGCGGAACGCAGCAGCGCCGCTTTACGGACAACCAGCTCAACGAAATCAAGCTCTACAACAAGCGCATGGATTGCGGCAACGAGACGCTTGACAATATCGACAAGCTCGGCGAGAACGGCACGGTGACCGTCGTCACAGGCCAGCAGCCGGGCATTTTTACCGGCCCCCTTTACACCATCTATAAGACGATCACGGCAATAAAGTTGGCCAAGCATATAACGGAAAAAATGGGCGTCCCGGCGGTGCCGGTGTTCTGGAACGCGTCCGAGGACCACGACTTCCAGGAAGTCCGCCACATCGAGTTCATCAACCGTGACAACCGCGTCATAAGCCTGATTTACGAGCCGCAGGCCGACGTCGAAGGGAAATCGATATTCGACATACCCCTCGAGCCCTCGCTCGAATTCCTCATCGACCTGATGGAAGGCGACACCAACGAGAGCGAATTCAAGAAGTATCTTGTAGACCTGCTGCGAAATTCTCTGGGCCGCTGCTACTCGCTGGCCGATTGGTTCTCTCATCAGATGCAGGCGCTCTTCGGTTCGTTCGGACTGATAATACTCGATGCCCATCTGCCGCCGTGTCGGCAGCTCGCGCGACCGATTATCGGGCGAGAAATAGAGTCCGCCCCGCGCTCGGCGCATCTTATCACCGAGGCCGGCGCACAGCTTCGAAGGCTTGGATACCATCAGCAGATAGAGCGCAAGCCGGACGACGTGAACTTCTTCCTCTACGCACAGGGCAAGCGAAATAAAGTCCGCTTCCAGGGAGACAGCTTCATCGTGGATCGCGTCGGGCTCGAATACGAGCAGTCCGAGATGCTCGACATGCTCGCCGAAGAACCGCAGCGGTTCAGCCCCAGCGCCGCCCTCAGGCCGCTCGTGCAGGACCACATCCTGCCGACCGCAGCCTATGTGGCCGGGCCGGGCGAGATATCGTATTTCGCCCAGATGCGGGAAACTTACACTTTTTTCGATCTCGTCATGCCGATCATCTATCCCCGCTGCCGAGCCGTGCTGGTCGAAACACGAATAGCCAAGATTCTGGAAAGATACGGGCTGCACGTCGAGGACTCGCGCCGAAACACAAAAGAGCTGATCCGGACGATCGCGCTGAAACGGGCTCCTCGCCCGATCATACAGGCATGCGACAGAAAGCTCGACGTAATGCAGATGGTGCTGGACGAGTTCAGGCGCGAGGTCGGCGACGTCGACTCGACGCTCGTCGAACCCGTCGACAAGCTCAAAAGAAAGATCGGCTACGAGATGGACAAGATAAGAGACAAGCTGGCGCAGTCGCAGCAGACGGACCGCGACGTCGTCGAGCAGCAGGTCAGCAAACTCAAGGCACATCTTTTTCCGGAAGGCAAGGAGCAGGAGCGCGTCTTCAACATCTATCCATACCTCTTTGCCCATGGGATCCAGCTGATACCGACGCTGGAAGAGCAGTTCGATATCACCAACTTCGAGAGGCAGATAATCTATGTCTGACGACGCGCCGGACATCGCCCTTGACGTCCTCGCCTTTGGAGCGCATCCGGACGATGTCGATATGACCGCCGGCGGATTGCTCTGCCGCCTCGTCGACGACGGCCTCACCGTCGGCATCATCGACCTCACGCGCGGCGAGCTCGGCACACGCGGAACGGCCGAGATCCGAACGCGCGAAGCGCAGGACGCCGCGAAGATAATCGGTCTCAAACTGAGAAAATGCCTCGACATGCCCGATGGCGGCGTGGCCAACACGCCCGAGGCGCGCCTCGAGGCGATCCGCGCGCTTCGCGAGCACAGACCGTCGCTCATTATTATTCCGTACTGGGAGTGCGAGCATCCGGACCACGCCAACGCGGGCAGGCTGCTGAAGGAGGCGGCCTACTTCTCGGGATTGAAGAAAATCGACACCGGGCAGGAACGCTTTCGACCGAAGAGGGTAATTCATTACATGACTCGCACCCGATTCGAGCCCACGTTCGTCGTGCCGATCGACGACTATTTCGAGCGCAAGATGGAGGCCGTCAGAGCCCACGCGTCGCAGTTTTACAGGCCCGAGGCGGCAGGCGGAGACGAAACCAGAATCTCGCAGCCCGGTTTTCTCGACTACCTTTCGCTGAGGGACCGCACCTACGGCGCAATGGTCGGCTCCAAGTATGGCGAGCCGTATTTCATGCGAGGAATTCCCCGGATCGAGAATCCCTTCGATCTCTGGGGATGAAGATTGGAAACGCACGCCGCGCCGCCGTCGGAGGATGGCACGTTGTCGCGGCGAATTAACCAGGACCCCGAATAGCGTCGACCACGTGCGAGGAGCCACGCGCGAGCCGACGTTTTGATAAAGGCTGCGACTGAATGTCTCACCGCTTCCTGCATTTCTCAATGGCGTTCTCGATGTCGCTCTTCATCGCGACCGGCATGCTGGCCGTTCCGCTGCTGGCGACCCGGATAGGCTCGTCCGTGCTCGAACTCGGGATCATCGGCTCGGCCGCCGCCGGGACTTACGCGCTCGTCGTGATCGCGGCCGGTGCGCTTTCCGACAGGCTCGGCCGCAAGAAAGTCATCGTCACAGGCGCGCTGCTTACCGGCCTTGCCTACTCGATAATGCCCGCGAGCCGGTCTCCCTTCCATCTGATCGTTCTCATGGCGGCGTGCGGATGCGGGATGGCATTGTTCTGGCCGGTGCTCGAGGCGTGGCTGTCCGAGGAGGGCGACGCCGATGAAATCCGCCGCGGGCTGGGAGGATTCAATGTCAGTTGGAGCGCCGGCGGTGCGCTCGGCCCATTCGTTGGAGGAATCCTTTATACGCTGAGCGCCACGCTCGCCTTCATGTTCGCGGCGTCAGGAATGCTCCTGGTCGCCTGGCTCGCGCTTCTCCACAAGAAACCGAAGGCGGCCGCGGGCCATGATGTCGCCGTAGCTCCCGAAAACGACGTGGAACCCGTACCGCGCTCTCTGCTATATGCAGCATGGATCGCCAATTTTGCAAGCTGGTTCGCCATCTCCGAAATCAGGGTGCTGTTCCCCAGGCTGGGGCTCGACCTCGGGATGCAGCCGTGGGTCATCGGGACAATCATGTTCTCGCTGGGTGTGGCGCTGACCGCCATGTTTCACGTAATGGGCGCCTCGGGACGATGGCACGGCAAGGCCTCGCCGCTGCTGTGCGCTCAGGCTTTCATTATTGTCCTGCTGTTCCTCTCGATTCGGTTCGATTCGGCCTTCGCGCTCGGAATCGTCTTCGCGGGGCTGGGAGTCGGCTTCGGTGTCACGTATTCGTACAGCCTCTACTGCAGCATCGTCGGCAGCCTGAACAAGGGTGCGGCAAGCGGCAGGCACGAGATGGTTCTGGGCATCGGCGCGCTTCTCGGCCCGCTCATGGGGGGCATCGCTGCGGAGATGTTTCACACCCAGCGCGCGCCATATGTTCTCTCCGCGGGACTCGTGCTCGCGGCGATGGCCGCCGAAATCTTCATTTTGTGGCGGCCGGAGATTCGGAGGCGGTAGAATTCCCGCCCGCCTCGCCGTAAACCATTTTTGACTGAATGGTTGACAAGTCCCTGCGTGAATTGATAGCATCTGTCCGTGACTTCTTCGTCCCTCCTTTACGAAAGGATTTTCCGATGAATCGACGTGAGTTATTTGACGAATTTGCCCGCCGCGTTACGGCCGGCGGCGAACTCGACCGCGACGAGGCCGCCGAGATACCGGCAACGCCAGTGGAAGACGTGTTTCATCTTCTCGCCTCGGCCAACGACGTGCGCCGACATTTCAAAGGCGACAGAGTCGACTTCTGCGGCATCGTGAGCGTGAAGTCCGGCGCATGCCCGGAGGATTGCGCGTTTTGCGCGCAGTCGGCCCATCACAAAACCGAGGCGGCCGTCTATCCGCTGATGGAGACCAACCGTGTTTTGGAGCACGCAAAGGCCGTCGAGACCACGGGCGCGAACAAGCTGTGTTTCGTCACCAGCGGGCCCGGCGTCGAGACCGAAGAGGAGTTCGATCGAATCTGCGAGTCGATCTCGGCGATCGTTCGTGAGACGACTCTTGACCGGTGCGCCTCGCTCGGAGCGCTCGACCGCTCACAACTCGAAAGGCTGAAGGCCGCCGGCCTGCAGAGCCTGCACCACAACATCGAGACCGCCGAAAGCCACTTCGGGAGCATCTGCTCGACACATTCGTACGCCGACAGGCTGATGACGATCCGGCTCGCGAAGGAAGTCGGCTTCTACGTTTGCAGCGGAGGGATATTCGGCATGGGCGAGTCCGCCGGGCAGCGTGTCGAAATGGCGTTCGCCCTGAGACAACTGGGCGTGGACTCGGTCCCGTTGAATTTCCTGAATCCGATCCCCGGCACCAGGCTCGAAGACGCCGAGCCTTTGCCTCCGCTGGAAATCCTCAAGACCATCGCGTTGTTCCGCTTCGTAATACCGAGTGCGGACATCAGGGTCTGCGGGGGGCGCGAGCGCAATCTGCGCGCGCTGCAGCCTCTGATGTTCGTGGCCGGCGCAAACTGTACCGTGCTCGGGAACTACCTGACAACGCCGGGCCGCGACTCGAGCGAAGACCTTGAGATGATAGCCGATCTCGGTCTTAGGGTCGCGACGGGAGGAACATTGACCGAGAGCCATGACGACGACGCAACAAGACTCAGCGGCGCGAAAACATAGCGCGATCGCACGCGAACTCGAAGGGATACAGTCGCG
>CBDUSG010000103.1:0-8584 GCA_965369575.1 uncultured bacterium
TCCAACCGTCAGCCAGGCCGAAGTCATCCGCTCGCGCATGGTGATCGCGCCGGTGATCGAAAAGCTCAACCTGCGCAGGCGCGTCACGGCCATCGACAAGGTCCTTAAATCCATCGGGCTCGTCGACGAGTACCGCGACGAATATATCCGCCTCGAGAAACTGGTCGAGCCGGGATTCATAGGCGCGTTCCTGCAGCGCCGCCAGATATTCATCGAGCCGATGGAGGACGCCGACATAATCGAGATCTACGCATATTCGGACATCCTCGAGGAAGCGCGCGACATGGCCAACGAGGTCGCATCGAGCTATGTCGAGCAGAGCGGCAGGCTCAAGAATGAAAAGGCCCACGAAGCCCTGGAGATCATCGGAGACAATCTCGCCGTCGCCGAGGAAAAGCTGGACAAGAGCCAGGACGATCTCAGGAAGTTCCAGGCCGCCCATTACGTGGTCGACCTGGACACTCGAATAGCGGATATACAGAGCAACCTGAACGACTTTGAAAACCGATACTTCCTCATGAGCAACGACCTCATGGTACGCCAGAGTCGGCTCAAAGAACTCTCCGAGGGGGAGGTCGAAACCGAAGCGCTGCAGACGACCCTCAAAAGCATCGAGGAATACACGCACGTCAGGGACCTCGAGCACCAGTTGCTGATGCTCGAATCTTCGCTCGCCGCAGTACTCACCGAAAAGACCGCCAAGCATCCCGACTCGATCGACCTGCGCGCGCGAATCGACGCTTTGAGAGGGCAAATCGCAAAAGAAATCATGCGCCTGCTCGGAAACGAGATCGTCGAGCTGACCAAGAGCAGGGAAATGATGGCGATCGGCATCGAGGACATCAAGAACGAACTCAAGCGGCTCGCCGGCACGAACCGCCGGCTTCAAGACCTGCAGAGGCAGGTCGACATTGCCGAAGCGCTTTATATCAGAATCACCGACGAGCGCGAAGGCGCGCTCACGGCCGCCGCCACGAACTACAGCAACGCCAGCATCATCACGTATGCGGTGCTCCCCGATCCGTCCGACCCCTACTATCCCGAGCCCGTGATGTACACCATCCTGGCCACCATCATCGGGATGATGTTCGGATTCGGCATGGCGTTCATCGTCGAGTTCATGGACGTTTCTGTAAAGACCGTCACCGATATCGTTCAGGCCTCCGGACTGACACTGCTGGGAGCGATTCCCAAGACATTTCCGCCCTGGGCGCCAAAGATCAGAAAGCTCGACGGCGCGGATAAGTTCGCGGGCGCGATACTGGAGATGAAGCACAACGTCATTGCCAACTCGAAGGAAAAGAAGGTTATCGCCGTCGCCGGCGCCCTGAAGAAAGAGGGCAGGACACGGGTCATCGCACATCTCGCAATCGCCCTGGCCGATGAGGGGCGCAAGGTCGCCCTCGTGGATTTAGACCTGAAAAATCCGGCGATACACAGCATATTCGCCCTGAAAAACGGCGCGGGAATATCGGACATATTGGGCGAAAGAACTGGCGAAATACTCCAGACACACAAGCAATTCCCCGGGCTCAGCTTCTTCACGGCCGGACCGAAAAGCCGCGAGGCCGTGCACAGGCTCGGCTCTTCGGCTCTGACTGATTTTCTGGGACGACTGCGGGAGGAGCACGACTGCGTCTTGCTTGATACCGCCGCATTGGACAGTTTCGCCGGCGGTTCCGTCGCGGCCGCCCGGGCCGATTGCGCGTTTCTCGCTGCCTCGGTGGAGGGCCCGTCCGCCCAGCAGATCGAGGAGACCGTCAGCGCCCTCAAGAGCGCCGGCGTCGAGCTGATCGGCGTTGTTGCAAACCGCGTTTAGCCCGCGAAAGGAGGCCGCGGCATCGGCGGCTATCTTTATACAAACAAGGCAAAACAGTGGACTCTGATCGTTGCCGTCATGATCTCCATCTCGGTCATGATGGCTTTCATGATAAACATCGGCCCGCTGCTTGAGATAGACATCGGCGAGGTCGCAGGTATCGAGTCATCTTACGGGATCCCTGAATACTTCGCATACTTCATCGCGGGCGCGGCCGGGACCGCTATTCTCGCGATCTCGTTTTGCAACCCGTTCTGGGGATTCCTCATCTTCCTGATGCTTCTGCCCTTTCGCAGCGAAGACCAGGCGCTGGCCAACATCGGCGGCGCCGTCATTCGAGTGGCCGACCCCGTCGCCCTCTTCACGTTCATCGGACTCCTCAACAGGGACATTTTCAGCCGGAAAGATGGCCTTCCGCTGGTACGCTCGGGAATCGAGTTCCCATTACTTGTGCTGACGTGGTGGGTCTTTCTCTCTTTCACATGGTGCGAAAGCTTTCCGTCGGCCATATCGAAGCTCATGCAATTTTCCTATGCCGTCGTCCTCTTTTACATGACTCTCGCTCTGATAAAGACAAAGCGGCAGCTCATCGCGACGACTTACGCGTGGCTGCTGGGCGGCATCATAATCGGCGGAATGGCGATCATGGAGGGCCTCTCCGGCATCGGCGCAGGCGCGGGCAGGGCCGAGTCGGCCCAGACGTCGGCGATCGAAACCGGCGAATATCTGAATTACGGAATCATGGCGGGAATCGGCCTGTTCATGATAGCGAAGAACAAGCTGAATAAAACGTTCGTGCTTATGTGCGTCATTCTGATGCTTCTCGGTACACTGCTGGGCTCGGCCTCGAGGGGACCGCTGCTGGGCCTGGCGTGCGGGCTGGTGTTCCTGTACGTGTTCTGCGACCGTTTTCGCACATATACGCATTGGCTCATCCCGCCGGCCGTGGTCGCAGCGGTGCCCGCCATCCTCATCGTCGGCCTCTTCGGCGAAAACCTCATCGACCTCACGGCCGACGCCTTCCGCCGTTTCATCGAGCTGGTCGAGAACCCCGAGATGGACGTCGGCTGGGCCTATCGGCTGGACATCTGGTCCGGTATCTGGGCGCTATTCCTCGAGCACCCGATCCTCGGCATCGGCGTCGGCAGCCTGTCGGAGTTGCTGCCGAAGTACACATCGGAACTGTTCCAGGACCCCCAACTGGCCCACAACATGTACCTCGAGGTCTTCATAGCGCTGGGTCCCATGGGATTTCTCATCTTTCTTTGGTTTATGTGGCGCATTGGCCGAATATTTGCACGGCAACTGTTCGACAAGAGCGATTACGCGTTCCATCTGCTTTTTGCGGCATTGGTGGCGGCGCAGGTTGCCAAGGCCGTCGGGAACTTGAGCTTCGGCATGTTCTTCGAGGACCGCGTCGAGTGGGTGGCGGTCGCGACCTGTTTTGCGGCCGTGAAAATTTTCGAAAAATCGCGTGAGGCCCGGACTCAAGAGGCGGTTTCCGAAGAGGCGAGCGCATGAGCGCGGATTTTGGGAGGACATTGAAGTGTCGATCAGGAGGAAACTCAACAAGCTCCGCCGGGTAGGCCCCGGCGAGGCCTGCAGGCTGATCCTTAAGCGGGTGAAAAAACGGCTGCACATCGTTCCAGAGGTTCCGCCCATCGTGTTTATCGAGATAACCAACCGCTGCAACCTCGACTGTGTCATGTGCGACCGCTCCAGCATGAAAAGAAAAAGCGAGTTTATGGAATTGGATCTTTTCAAAAAGATCATCGACAACGCCGCCCGTATCGGGGTACCCGACCTTAAGCTCAACCGCTTCGGCGAGCCGCTGATGCATCCAAACCTGCTGGAGATGGTCCGGTACGCGAAGGCCAAAAACTTTGCAAAGGTGTATTTCACATCGAATGCGCTGCTTTTGGACGAGGAGAAAGCCCGCGTCCTGATCGAATTGGGGCTCGACGCGATCACGTTTTCCATCGACGGCGCCACGAAAGCGACATATGAGGCCATCCGCATCGGAAGCAACTACGAGAAGGTCGAAAGAAATGTGCTCCGGTTTCACGAAATCCGCAGTGAAATGGGACGCAAGAAACCTGTTACCTCGCTCAATACGATGTTCATGAAGGCGACCGAGGCGGAGATCTTCGACGTGCTCAATAAATGGGAGCCCGTCTTCGACGTGGTCAACCTGATCCCCGTCGGCACTTATGGCAACATCGACGACCACTCCACCGTATCCGTCCATAAGTCCGATTTCGAGACGATTCCGTGCCATCACATATTTGACAGACTGATGGTGTTCACAGACGGCGACGCCACGGTTTGCTGCGGTGACATCAACGGCGCGCTCTGCGTGGGCAATTTAAAAGAAAGCACTATTGAAGAACTCTGGAAATCCGAAAAATACGACCGCATCAGGAAGATTCATCTCGCGCGGAATTTCGAGGAGGTCCCCGTCTGCATAGGATGCGATGGGATCAACCGCGACAGGATGCGGGCTATGCAACAGGCCGTGCGTGAGGTGCTGGCCGAGTGGGAGCGTGAGCGCCGAAGCAATTGACGACGGTCTCCCGGAACGCGAGTGGCTGCCAGGCTTCAATGATGGGCTCGAAGGACTCATGAAACACAGGCTTCGCTATATCGCCAAATGGCTTTTTCACTACATCGTCTCCCCCATCGTGCCACATTTGCCGTTTTTCCTTCTGCGCCGTATAGCAGTCGTCCTGGGCGACCTGAATTATTTCGTCAACGTCCGCCAGAGACATCGGATCGAGAACAACCTGAAGATGACGTTTCCCGAAAAATCGGACGCGGAAATCCACAATATCTGCAGACGAAATTTCATCAATCACGCGATGCACAGCCTCGAGATCCTCTATCTGCCGAGCGTGGACGAGAAATTCGTCAGGAAATACATCACCGTTAGCAACGTCGAACACGTCAAGAATGCAGCAAATGAAGGAAAAGGGATCGTTTTCATACTCGGACATCTCGGCTTTTATTATCTTTCCGGCGTTGCCGAAGAAATTGTCGGGGGAATGCCGCTCAACGACATCTCGCAGGATACGAGCAAGCTCGACTTGAGTCCGCTCGACAGGAAAATACTCTCAAAGCGTCACGACAACTATCAAGACCGTATCGGAGGAAAGATATTCTATCGTGGCGGCTCGCTCCTCGGTGTCATAAAAGCGATCAAGCGCAATGAATCTATTTCGCTTTTCCTCGATGCGTTCACGGCCGACGCCGATCCCATCGTGAACCTTCTCGGCAAGAAGGCCCGCGCGCCGCAGGGCCCGATACGCATGGCGATGCAGACGGGCGCGGCTACTATCTTCAGTACCGCCATTCGCGGCCCCGACGGCGCGATGAACTTTACATTCTACGAGCCGGTTGAGCTGGAAAAGACGGGTGACAAGGAAAAGGACCTTCAGCGCAACGCGCAGAAATGCATTGACCTTCTCGAGCCCGTCATCCGAAAACACCCGGACCAGTGGCACCTGTGGCGACTCTGGCACGAGAGGCACCTCGGGGAAAATGCCGATGAGTGATTCGAAATCGAAAGTGATGATAATCGGCATGGACGGCGCGACCATGGAACTCATAGAGCCGTGGGCGCGCGAGGGCCTGCTGCCAAACCTCGACCGCATGATGAAAGCCGGCGTCCGGGCCGAGTTGCAATCGACCATGCCTTATATCACGACGACGGCATGGTCCTCGTTCGCCACCGGCCTCAACCCCGGCAAGCACGGAATTTTCGATTTCTACCAGCACAGGCCGAAGACGTTTGACGTTTACTTCACCAACTCGGGCGTCCGACGCGGAAAAACGCTTTGGCGGCGCGCGAGCGAACAAGGCATCAAGGTCTGCGTCATAAACGTGCCCATGACTTATCCACCCGAAAAAGTAGACGGCGTGATGGTGAGCGGCATGGACGCGCCCGGCATAAATTCCCGCTTCACGCATCCGGAGCGCGTCTCTCAGGACCTGAAGCAGGCGCTCGGCCGATACATCATCGATTTTCACTTCGACGAGATCGCAAAAGACGCAGCACCGCAGCCGCGCCATTATTCAGCGTTCTTGGAAAAGCTCGTCGAGATGACCGAGAACCGCCTGAGGGCAACCGAATATCTGATGGATGAAAATCCGTGGAAGCTGCTCGTCACCGTGTTCGTAGCGCCCGACCGCATCCAGCACCAGTTGTGGAAATTCATGGATGCCTCGCATCCCCAGCACGACCCTCAGGAAGCCGATCGGCTCGGGGGGGCGGTACTCGATATCTACCGAAAATGCGACGAGGCTCTCGGGCGCCTTCTCGATAAAATCGACGACGACACGAGTGTGCTCATCATGTCCGACCACGGCGCCGGGCCCAGCCACCGCGTCTTTTACGTGCGTTCCTGGCTCGAGGCCAGCGGCTATCTCGCCAGAAAGGACTCCCCCGCCTCCGGCCTCGACCTGAAAAAGACAGCCGTTTCCGCCGCGAAGAGCGTCTTCGCGCTGGGCAAGAGGTTCATCCCCAAGGGCGTCAAGGAAAAACTGAAGAGCCGCCTGGGAAGAGACAAATACATCGCGATGAGATTGTTCTTCGACCTGGATTGGGACAAGACCTCGGCATACTCCGAAGGCGTCTGCGGAAACATCTTCATCAACCTGAAGGGACGCGAGCCGCACGGCATCGTGGAACCGGGGGACGAATACGAGCGGGTCTGCGGCGAGATATCGGCCAGGCTCATGGAAGTCAAAGATCCCAAAACGGGAAGGAAGGTCGTGAAACAGGTGCACCGCAAGGATCGGCTCTACTCGGGCCCGTTCCTCGAGAACGCGCCGGACCTGCTCGTCGAGGGATACCCCGAGTTCCACTGCCGGGGAGACTCGTTCATGAAGGAGCCGTCCGCGGGCGAAGACGCGCTTTTCGCAGACGCCCCCATGTCCGGCTCGCACAAGATCAACGGCGCGTTCCTGGCCATGGGACCCCATTTCAAAAAGGGCTGCCGTCTGTCCAACGCCGAGATAATCGACATAGCCCCCACCGTGATGTACTTGCTGGGCATGGATATCCCGGAGACGATCGACGGAAAAGTTCTCACCGAAGCGCTCGATGAGGACTACGTCCGACGCAATCCGATCAAGAAAATCAAAGAAGACGATTCCGACACTAGAATTTCGGACCAGGACATTTATTCGGCCGACGAAAAAGAACTCATAGAAGAACGCCTGAGAGGATTGGGCTATCTGGAATAGGCCGTCCCCGGCCTGCCTGCTGCGACTTTGCGCCTTCTTGGACAACCCTTTTAAATGCGATGATCGGAATCAGGCGAATCAGCGGCAACATCTTTTTTAACGGGCTCGGGAAAATCTTCGAGACCGTCGCGTCACTCCTGTGGATCGCAATGATCGCCCGCTACCTCGGGCGCGACGGGTTCGGCGAGTATGCGCTCGTGTGGGCAATCGTGACTATGTCCATTATCATCCCGGAAATAGGACTGAACAACGTCCTCATCCGCGAGGCGACAAAAAACAAGGAGCGGGCTCCCGAACTGCTGAAAGCCACCATCAAGGTTCGGCGCGTGCTCGCCGTCATATCCATCCTTATCATGCTGGGCATTGTCTTCGTCAGCGCAAAAGACCCCCACGTGCGCGCCGCGGGTATTGTCGGCGCCTTCTGGATTCTCGGCCGCCTCGCCATGACTACGAACAGCGCCATCTTTTTTGCATTCGAGCGCATTCAATATGAGGCGCTCGTCACGATCTCCTACTGCGCAATGGTCCTGACTTTTCTCTTCGCCGCAACGCGCCTCGACATGGGGCTGACGGGGGTGATAGGCTCGTTTGCGGCGGCCGCTTTGATAGCGGGAGCGCTGTCCTTCTGCGTCCGGCGTATCCGATTCTGCCCCGCCGCCGCCGAGACGGAAGCGGGACTGACGCGATACATCTTTAAGGAATCGCTTCCCGTGGGCGGCGCGAGGGCTTTGCGGTTCACGGGAAACAAGATAGACACGCTGATCCTGTCATTGCTGAGGACAAGCGGAGAGGTCGCCATCTACAGCGGCGCGTACAGCCTGATCCTGCGCATTATTAACGTGCCGTTCCTCATCTCGCGGCCCCTCTTTCCCCTGATCTCACGATTGGCGGACGACCCGGCGGAGGAGGAAAACTTTCGGACGGTCACTCAGACATCGATAAAGCTGATGCTCATCCTTGCGGCGCCGCTGTGTGTGGGGCTGACGGTCACGGCCGACAAGGTGGTCTATCTCATCTTCGGCGCCGAGTTCGAGCCTTCCATCCTCGTCTTGCGAATACTGAGCTGGGTGCTGATGTTCATGTTCCCCTGCGCGCTTGCCTCTTTTGTGGCGATCGCAGTCAACCGGCAGGTCTACCTCATGAAGTCACTGGGCATATGCATCGGGCTGAACATTATTCTCGACCTTATCTCGATCCCGTTTATTGGCTACTACGGCCCGTGCGCCGCCACTCTCATCGCGGAGATACTTTTCGCAGTGTTTCTATGGAGGCTGCTCCGCGAGGTATTCCCCGCGACTCATTTGCTCGAGGGCTGGTTCAACATCTTTCTCAGCGCGGGCCTCATGGGCGCCGTCCTATATATGCTGAGCGAGCTGAATCTGTTCTTCCTTATCATTCTCGGCCCTGTCATCTACGTTCCGCTGCTGTTCTTTTTCAGGGCCTTCACACGCGACGAGATCGACTTTTTCCGGGAGGCGCTGCGTAGTAGGCTTCCGGGAACGGCCGGGAGCGGGAACTCCG
>CBDUSG010000104.1:0-8534 GCA_965369575.1 uncultured bacterium
TGTCTTGTCCTGGGTCCCGGCCTGCGTGATGACTTCGAGCGCGGACCCGCTGAGAAAGGAGAGCAGAAGCTGTAAGTATTCTATGACGTGGCCGTAGGCCTGGCGGTTTTCGTCGCCCTGCGATGTTGCGAGCGCGAACTTCTTTCCCTTCGGCATTACGCTCATGTATTCTCCCTCCTCGGTGTGATCGATGAAGCAGTAGCAGCGGTCGAGGAAACATTTGAACTGGCCGGTAACATTGAACGCATATATCGGTGTTCCGAGCGCGACTCCGTCGCATTCTCTCATTTCTTTGAGCACGTCCTGGAAGTCGTCGTTGTAGGCGCATTCGCCGAGCTTCTCGCGGCACGCGAGGCACCCCTGGCATCCCTTCATGTCGAGCGCATTGAGGTGGATCATGCGTGTTTCGGCGCCTTTATCGGCCGAGCCTTCGAGAATCTCCTGCAAAATCGTAGCGGTGTTGCCGTTTTTGCGAGGGCTGCCGTTGACTGCCATGACTTTCATCTGCGTCCCCTTTCCGGAAATTCAGTTCCGCCGATTCACCTTCCGCCGAGGGACGTCAAGCTTTTGAGCGAGAAGACGGCGAGGAAAACGCCTGTTCCCACGAGCACTATCATCGGGCCGGTGGGCGAGTCGAGATAGTAGGAAAGCGTTATTCCCAGTATCACGACGGCCTCGGAGAAGGCGATGCTTTGAACGATCAGCCCCTTGAACGATTTCGAGATCAGCTTGGCCGTCGAGGCGGGGATGATCAGGAGCGCGCTAACCAGGATAATCCCCAGTATCTTCAGGCCGAGCACCACCGACACCGCCAATATTATATAGAAAGTCACCTGGAGCAGGTCAACCTTGATCCCCGCCATGTAGGCCGTATCCATGTCCAGCGCCATCAGCGTGATGCTCTTGTGGTTATAAACGAGGAAGACGGTTATCACCGCAGACAGGGCGGCGATGATGGCGAGGTCGACGGTTCTGATCGCCAGGATATTGCCGAAAAGGAAGCTCACGAGGTCGGGCTGGTAGCCGCCCTTGAGGCTGATCAGGACCACGCCGAGCGCCATGCCCGATGTAAACAGTATCCCGATTATCGCATCGGAGGAGAGCGTGGTCTTCTTTTCCAGGAAATAGATCACGACGGAGAAGATGACGCTGAAAACGAGCGCCGTCGTCAGCGGATGGATACCGGCCAGCACGCCGGCGGCCACACCCGCCAGCGAGGCGTGCGCGATGCCGTCGGAGAAGAACGACATCTTTCGCATTATTACGAACACTCCCAGCCACGCCAGCAGACAGGCAAGCAGCACTCCTGCGATCATCGCTCTTTGCATGAACGGATATTGAAGAATATCAAGCATTTCAGTGCTCGTGCGGTTGGAATTCGATGTTTTTGCCGTACAGTTTCTCGAGAACTTCCTTCGTGATCGCCTCGCGCGGCCTGCCGTTGCACACGAGGTCCTTGTTCAGGCAGAGTATCTGCGTGGCGAACTTGTAGACCATCTGCACCTCATGTGAAATAAGCATGATCGTGACCCGGTGCGTTTCGTTGAGATGCTCGATCAGCTCGTAGAAGGTCATCTCCGCCGCGACGTCGACGCCGCTTGTGGCCTCGTCGAGCATCAGCAGTTTAGGCTCTTTCATCAGGGCCTTCGCCATCAGCAGTCTCTGCAGCTGCCCGCCCGAAAGCTCACCGATCCGCTTATCCTTGAACGTGTCTACTCCGACCTCCCGGAGCACCTCCTCTCGCCATGTTGGATTCTTCACCTTGATGAAATTGAGAAACTCCTCGACCGTCAGCGGGAATGTTCGGTCGAAATCGAGTCTTTGGGGCACGTAGCCGATGTCGTTCAGCGCAAGCCTGGGAGGACCGCCGAAGATGCTCACCTCGCCCTGGTGGGGAATCAGCCCGAGGATGGCCTTCAGCAAGGTGGTCTTGCCTGAGCCGTTGGGGCCGATTATGGCCACGATTTCACCGGAGTTGACCCAGAAATTGAGTTCGTTCAGTATGACGTGGTTGTCGTACCTGACGGTGAGATTCCTTATTTCGAGAATCTTGTCGTCACTCATCGGAAAGCGCCTCTACTATGACGTCCGCGTTGTATTCAAGAAGCTCTATATAGCTGCCGCGTCCCTCGACACCGCCCAGCGGGTCGAGCACGTAGAGCCTCAGTCCCAAGTCCTCGACGAACGCGGCGACGGCCTCGTTTGAGAGCTGGGGCTCCGAGAACAGGGCGGTCACGCCGTGTTCCCGCGCCTTTTCGTGCAACCCGGCGAGGGACCGCGGCGTCGGCTGTTTTCCGGGAGACGGCTCGAACGCGCCGACTATTTCCAGGCCGAAGCCCTCGGCGAAGTAGCTCCAGGCAGCGTGAAACGTCATGATTTTCTTTCGTGAAAGCCCGCTTATCCTGCCCTTGATCTGCTCCTCCGCCCGGTCCAATTCTGAAATATAGGCATCGAGGTTCGCATTATACAGCCCCTCGCCGGCGGCGTCGAGCTTTATGACCTCTTCCGCGATGTTGCGGGCGATTCGCCTGCCGTTTTCGATCGACAGCCAATAATGCGGGTTGACCCCCTCACGATGAAGGTGGCCGCCTTCGGACGCCTCGCCCGGGTGGCCTCGATCGTTGGTCTCGGCCGATTCGATGAGATGCGCGCCCGCGTCCACAACGACTTTTTTAAGGCCTGGAATCGTGTCCAGGAGCGTGCCCGTCCAGTCGTCCAGGCCATGACCGATGCAGAAAACGACCTTTGCACCACCGAGCTGCTTGACCTGTCGCGGAGAGACCTCGTATGTGTGCGGACTCGCGCCCGGCGGGAGAATCTCGATGACCTCCAGTCTGTCGCCGACAATGTTCCTTGCGATGTCATAGAGCGGAAAAATTGTGGTCGCTATTTTCGGGCGTGCCCCGGTCTCCGGCGGTCGCTGCGAGCAGCCCTGAATCGAGCCAACAAGGACGATTATGAAACCTATGAGAATCGATCTTCTCATGAGAACAGGGTCTCAAGGCGTCTTTCGCCTCGGGCGTCGCCATGCACGGAGGCGATGCGCTTCAGACCCGCGACCGCTTTCCCTTTCCGATACCGCGGCTTACCTCGTCGCCGAACTTTTCGAATCCCCTGCGGCCCATCATGCCGCAGGCGTATTTCTTCCCCAGCTCGACGCCCGGCTGATCGAAGGCGTTTACGTCGTACAGCGCCCCGGCGAACGCCGTCTGCAATTCATACATGTAGATCAGCTGCCCGAGCGTGTATGGGCTGAGTTCCGGCACGTGAACGGTGCAATTCGGGCGCGAACATTTTGCGAGCGCGAGCGCCGTCGAGCGCCGCGCTGCCTTGATCAGCTCGCCGAGTGAGTGCCCGCCGAGATATGAGATGCCTTCCATGCCGGAAAACGCCCGGGGAATCCTCACCTCGCGCGGATACTCGTCGAGCGCTATGAAGGTGAGAACCTTGTCGAACGGGCCTTCCATATAGAGTTGAACCTGCGAATGCTGATCCGTCGCGCCGAGCGCCTTGACCGGTGTCTGACCGGTGTTGACCCTCCTGCCGCCGAGCGAGAACTCTTTACCCAGGCTCTCGGCCCAAAGCTGGCGGTACCAGTCGGCGAAATCGCGCAGCCGGTGTGCGTACGGCATCATCACGGATATCTTCTTTCCCCTGCGCACGTCGAGAATGTAGTGCAGCAATGCATTCAGCGCCGCCGGATTTTTCATCGGGTCGTCCGTGCGGCAACGCCTGTCCATCGCGGCCGCGCCCCCGAGCAGCATCCTGATATCGATGCCCGATACCGCCGCCGAGACGAGGCCCACCGCCGTCAGAACGGAGAACCGCCCGCCGACGCCGTCGGGCACGACGAATGACTCGTAACCCTCCTTCTCGACGATCTTGCGCAGGTGTCCCCTGGTTTCGTCGGTGGTCGCAACGATTCGGCGGGCGAGGCCTTTGCTGCCGACGGCACGCATCAACCACGCGCGCGCCACGAGGAAGTTGCTCATCGTCTCGGCCGTGTCACCCGACTTGGTGATGACGTTGAACACGGTCCGGCGAGGATCGAGCGCGTCGAGCAGAGAGGCCGTTCTGTCAGGATCGACGTTATCGAGAAAAAACATGCGGGGCGCGCCGCGGCGCTCTTTCTTCGACAGGAGATTGTGCTCGGGATGATTAAGCGCCGACTGGAGCATGATGTTTCCCAGCGCCGAGCCTCCGATTCCGATGACGACAAAGTTGTCCATTGCCGAGGGCAGCCTGCCGGCGTAGCCCTCTATTTCGCGGACCAACCTGTCCTGATACGGCAGATCCATGAACGCGAGCCCGCCTTCGGCGCGCTGCCCTTTCAGATCGCGGGATATCTCCCTGAGACGCGAGGTCTCCGATTTGAGCTCGGCCCGCGAGACGCCGTGTTCGGAACCGACGACGCCCGCCAGAAGGTTCGTGTAATCGAGCGATATCCTTTTCCTGTATGAGGCTCTTTTGCGGGCCATAACATGTCTCCTCGAACGCGCGGCCGCGGTCCGGGCCGGCGCATCTTCGCACAACTATGTCACCGCCGTACAAATGTGGAAATATTAATGGCCGATGCGGCGGCGCGGCGGGATTTGCAACTGCTCGAAATGATATCACGCTCGAAAAAGGAATGTCAAAAGATGCGGCAGCAATTAGACATGTGCGCTCCGTTATTGTATAATTTAATTGCGGAAAGCATTGACAGCCGGGCGTTTGGCGGGATTCTGGAGGAAAGCGCGGACGAATGGACAACATTCCGCAGACAATAGGCGGCCGGATGCTTGGATATGCCGGCTTCGCCGGCCGCTTGTTCCTATTCTGGGCGGACACGATGAGCAAATGCGTGACGCCCCGTTTCTATTTCGCGGAAACCGTCCGGCAGGTCCGGAGCATCGGCGTCAATTCTCTTATTCTAACGAGCACGGTCGCGTTCTCGGTGGGCCTCGTGCTTGCAATGCAGACGGTGGGCACATTGCGGACCTTCGGCGCCGTCAATTATGTATCCATAGTAGTCGGCCTCGCAGTCGTCAAAGAACTCGGCCCGGTGTTTACGGCGCTGATGGTCGCCGGCAGGGCGGGCTCAGGCATATGCGCCGAACTCGGCTCGATGAAGGTGACGCGGCAGATCGACGCGCTGACCGTCTCGGCCGTCAACCCGATGCGCTACCTCGTTGTGACGCGCGTTGTCGCCTGCATGGTCGCCGTGCCGCTGCTGACGATAATCGCCGACGTCCTCGGGATACTGGGCGGCATGCTAATAGGCGTGCTGCAGGGGGGCATCAGCTTTCATCTTTATACATCCTATACCCTCACCTACGTCGGATTGACCGACGTGATTCCCGGCCTCCTGAAGACGATCTTCTTCGGGATGCTCGTGGGCACGGTCGCGAGCTATTATGGTTTCGCAACAACCGGCGGCACCGAGGGCGTGGGGAATGCGACTAAATCGAGCGTGGTCACCGCCTCGCTGCTGATTGTGCTCTCGGACGTCATACTCACCCGAATTCTGCTGTGGATATTCGGGGGGTGACGCGGTTACCCTGAAAGGCGTCATGGGCATCGCGGATCAAGGCCGTTCGCAGATAATAGAGATCGAGGGTCTCAGCAAAAGCTTCAACGGACAGGTCGTGCTCGAAAGCGTCGATCTGCAGATTTACGACGGCGAAACCGTCGTCGTCCTGGGCGCCAGCGGCAGCGGAAAGACGGTGTTGATGAGCCTGCTCGTCGGCCTGCTGGAGCCGGACGCCGGGCGCATAGTCATAGACGGCGAGGATGTGACCGAATTCACACGCGACGGCCAATGGGACAAGCTGAGACTCAAGATGGGATTCCTGTTCCAGGGCTCGGCCCTTTACGACTCGATGACCGTTGCCGAGAACATCTCGTTCGCTCTGGAGCACCACCTCGACCTCGCAGACGAGCAGCTTCGCGAGATCGTGAGCGAGAAGCTGGCCCTCGTCGAACTCGGAGGAGCCGAGGAGAAGATGCCGGCGGAACTCAGCGGCGGAATGCAGAAGAGGGCGGCGCTGGCGCGCGCGATTGCGTTCGACCCGCGGATTATCATCTACGACGAGCCCACGACCGGGCTCGACCCTATCCGCGCGAAGCACATATCCGAGCTGGTGGTCAGGCTCCAGCGGGAGATCAGCGTTACCTCGATAGTCGTGACGCACGACCTTATATGCGCGAGCGTCGTCGCCGACAGGCTTGCGCTGCTTCATGAGGGCAGGTTTCTGTTCGTAGGCACGATGGAGGAATTGCGTCGGAGCGAGGACATCTACGTCCGTGAATTCCTCGAGGCCAGCTCCCTCAGGCGATGACGCCGGTATGCCGAAGGAGTCGCGATGCAACTCGACATCGAGGAACACGATCCGGGAAAGGCGGATATCTGCGAGCCGATACTCAGGGCCCTGCCCGAATGGTTTGCCGTCGAAAGGTCCATCAGGCAGTATCTTAAAGATATTGACACCATGCCCACACTGATCGCCAAGGCGAACGGCAAGGTTGCGGGCTTTCTCACAATCAAACGGCATAGTGAATATTCGGCCGAGGTCCATGTTATGGGAGTTCGCCCGGAAATGCACGGAAGGGGTATCGGAAGCGAATTGATGCAGCGGGCGGAGGCATCGCTTTGCAGCCAGGGCTTTGAATATTTGCAGGTTAAGACACTCGGGCCATCGGCACACAGTAATGAATATGAACGCACAAGGGCGTTTTATCAGGCGATGGGATTCCGCCCGTTGGAGGAATTCCCGGACCTTTGGGACAAGGATAATCCCTGCCTCATGATGGTGAAAAAACTATGAGACAAACAACGCGCAGGCGGCGGTATTGTCCTTAACAAGGCAGGAGGCCTGGATTTATGCCACGGAGGAAAGGAACTACTGAAACGGTCGTCGGCGTTTTCGTGCTGATGTCTCTCTTGCTGCTTCTTGCCGGCGTCATCCTGATCGGCAGACAGCAGAATATTTTCGAGAGGCGTTACATGATAACCGGCGAATTCGATTCGGTGGCCGGTCTGCAAGCCGGCGCCGAGGTGCATCTGGCCGGAATCAATGTAGGCTTCGTCCAGGACATCAAGTTCAGCGCAGACGACCGGGTCATGGTGACCATGAGCGTCAGCAGCCGCCATAGCGCGAGGATCCGCGGGGATTCAGTGGCCTCCATCAAGACGATGGGACTGATGGGCGACCGCTACGTAGAGATCACGGTGGGAACCGGGACCGAGCCGGCCATCGTGCCGGGCGGCTCGATGCAGACGACTGAGCTGTTCGAGCTGGGAGACCTGCTCGAGCAGGCCCAGCCTACGCTGGAGAACCTGGAGAATGCCATCAGGAATGTATCGATTCTTACAGACGAACTTGCCGATCCGAGCGGTGAGGTCGGTACTATCCTCGAAAACATCGAGGCCCTTACAACCGACGCGCGGGAGGGAAAAGGTACGATAGGCGCGTTGCTCATGCGTGACGACATCTACCTGAAGACCGAAAAAGTACTCGATACTACGCAGGAGGCCATGGAGAACTTCAGAGACGTCTCGGGCACCGTGAAGGAGGCCTCGGGCGAGCTGCCCGAAATCGTGGCGACCGTCAGTTCTTCGGTGGCAAAATTCGATGAGTTTTCGGAAAAGGCGACGCGGGCCGCCGACGGCATAGCCGACATGGCGGACTCGGGCCGCGAAATGATGGAGGACATGAGGGCGACTGCGGCGAATCTGAGGTCCGCGTCGGAAGATATCAAGGCGGCTACTCCGAGGCTGAGTCCTCTTATCGTCTCGGCCGAGGAGGGCGTGGATGAAGCAAAAAAAGTGGTTGATGCGGCGAAGCGGAATTGGCTGATCCGCGGCTACTTCGAGCCGGCGGCCACGGGCGAGCCGATCGCCGTAAGCGGCCGCGACGTTGTGCAGCCGGAGGTGACCGAATGAAGCCGCCGAGCGCCCGATCCGGCGCGAAAAAAAATACACCCAAGCTTTCTCATCTTGCACGGTTTGCGCTTGCTTATATAAACTCCCGCGCCAATCCTCTTTCTGCAAAATCCCCCCTTCCCCCCTTTAGTAAAGGGGGGCTTGGAGCTTCCCCCTTTGGAAAAGGGGGAATGAGGGGGATTTCAAGGCCTTCTGCTGCCGGGCGCCATTGGGCTGGTATTCGCATCCAAGCGCCAATTCTCGTAGCGTGCGCGTGCATCTGCGCGCTCTGCCTTTTGGGGTGCGCGAGCACGATCTCTCGGCCGACACGGACCGAGCGCGCCGAGGAACTTCTGCGCAGCGGGATGGAACAATACCAGAGGGGCGACTACCGGGCCGCCGGCGCGACGTTCAGCGACGCGCTTCACACGAGCGCATCGGTCGATTATCAAAAGGGAGTCGCCGACGCCGTCAACAACATCGCAACGCTCCAGCTCAGACAGGGGAACTACAAGGAGGCTCTCGCCAACTACGAAGGCGCGCTCGCGATATATCGCTCCCTGAACAGCGCCGAGGGAATCGCAACGCTCCAGCTCAGACAGGGGAACTACAAGGAGGCTCTCGCCAACTA